>WJOQ01000254.1 GCA_009618505.1 Clostridia bacterium
AGGTAGAGCTTTACTGGTAGGAGACTTGCACGGAGACATGAAAAGCCTAATTTACATTCTTTCCAGCAGTGGTTATATGGAAGAAAGGAATGAAAATTCGCCTTATCTAGTTTTCCTGGGAGATTATGGAGATAGAGGGGAAGAATCCATCGAAGTCTACTGTCTTATTTTGAAGCTTAAAAACCTCTTTAGGAAGAAAATTATTCTGTTGAGAGGTAATCATGAGGGACCCAGAGATTTAAAGGTTCATCCGCATGATCTTCCTTTTTTTTTGGTAAGGAAATACGGAGATAAAGGAAAAGAAATTTATGCCCACCTACAAGAGCTTTTTGATAGACTGCATCACAGCGTGATTGTGGAGGGAAAATATCTAATGCTGCACGGCGGCTTACCTCAGGGCATTAATTCAGCAGATGAAATAGCCTATGCTCATCAGACCCATCCCAGGACAGACTATTTAAAACAGATATTGTGGAATGATCCGGGAGAGAGGAAGGAGGATTATCCTTCTCCCAGGGGCGAGGGTAGAATCTTCGGAGAGAAGCTGACTATGGACATACTTACTAAACTAGGAGTGAGGACCCTGATTAGAAGTCATCAGCCCTGTGAAGGGGTTTCTGTGGGACAGGCAGGTAGAATACTCACTCTATTTTCCCGAAAGGGACCTCCTTATTACAATTCTCAGGCAGCTTATTTAGAAATAGCTTTATCCAAAGGGGCAAAAAGCGGCTATGAATTAGCGGAAAAAGCCCGTTTTTTCTAAAGAAAAAGGGAATAATTGACGGTTTTTCATATTTAGATAGAATGAGGAAGAGTGTATTATCAAAGGAGGTAGCAGGATGAAAAAATTAGTAGGAGTAGGAGTGGTAGTGATATTGGCTTTGGCTTTGGTGGTATCGGCTTGTGCCGATGAAGTCTTAGAGGGGATAGACTATGCCAGGGAAGCATACGAAGATGGGGACTATTCGGAAGCAATAGAGGAGCTTAATTTTGCTATTGCTCAGATTCAATCGCTGCAGGTAGATGAATTGAGGAAAGCTCTTCCTGAACCCTTATCTGACTGGACAATGGAGGAGCAAGAGCGCGATCCAATGGGCTACGGTTTGTTTGGATTGGGCTCAGGCCTTGGTGTAACCAGAAAATACTACAAAGAAGATTCAGGTGAGACTATAGAAATCTCTATAGGGGCTCAATCCATAATGTTGCAACAAATAACGATGTTCTTAGAGAATCCAGCTCTGGCAGCTGCTCAGCCCAACACCAAATTAGAAAAAAAGAGAATTGCTGGTGAGAGAATAACAATTATGGAGCAATTTTCCTCTGAGGACGAGAGCGGAAAATTATCCCTCACTCCTGATGACAAAACATTCGCCACAATAGAAGGTTGGGATATATCAGATAAAGAGATTCTCTATGAATACCTGGACGGCATAGATTTTGACTTGATGGCAGAAATCTTGAAATAGTCTTACAGACATAAGGCGAGTAAGAAATGCGTGCTAGAGAACTCTTTTTTTGAGGCGTTCCTGATGGCGTTTCTTGCCTGCCTGGAATCGTTTGTATTCTCCTTCTCCTTGAAGCCCAAGTTGGGGGGCAGGAGAAGGTTTTCCTGCTGAATCGAGAGCCACCAGAGTGAAATAGGCGTGGCATGCTTTCAAGTGCTTGCCGCTGAGTGTATCTTCCAGCAGAGACATTCAGTTCGATTTCCATGGAGCTACGGGCAACATAATTAATATGAGCTTCTATCTCTACGATATATCCCTCGCCTATAGGGGCAAGGAAATCTAATCTATCCATACTGGCAGTGACACAATTCTTCCGGGCATGTCTGGTGGCGCAAAGAAAGGCTGCTTTGTCCATAAGCGACACCAGCCGTCCGCCAAAAAGGCTTCCGTAGGGATTAGTGTCTTCCGGGAAGACAATCTCAGTAAGTTTTACCCTTGATTCGGATACTCTTTTTTTACGCATGGATGACTATATCAATTTCTTCACTGCCTCTATGATCTCTTCCTCGCCAGGCAAAAATGCCTTCTCTAACACAGGAGCTGCCGGAGGGGGAACATCAGGAGCAGCTACCCTAAGTACAGGGCTATCCAGATAGTCAAATGCTTTTTCTTGTAGCTGAGCGGCTACTTCTGCTCCAAAGCCCATAAAACGAACAGCCTGGTGAACTATTACCGCTTTTCCTGTTTTTTGCACAGACTTGACCAGGGTCTCAATGTCAAGTGGATAGAGAGTGCGAAGGTCAATTACTTCGGTTTCAATGCCTTCCTTATTTAATTGTTCGGCTGCCTGTAGGGCCAGGGAGACCATATAGGACCAGGAAATTATTGTTACGCCACTTTTAGATTGGTCCAATTGGCGCCTGATTTTTGCCTTCCCTAAAGGAACTACATATTCTTCTTTGGGCACCACACTTTTGCCAAAAGGATGCCTGTAAAGATTCTGATGCTCGATGACTATCACCGGATTATCATCTCTAATGGCTGCTTTGAGCATTCCTTTTGCATCATAGGCATCGGAAGGCAGAACAATTTTTAATCCGGGAAAATGTGCTAACGTCGCCTCCAGACTTTGAGCATGTTGTCCGGCATATCCTTTTCCGCCGCCGATAGTTGTTCTTATTGTCAAGGGTATAGTTGGTTGACCGCCGGACATATATTTCCATTTTGCTGCCTGATTTGCCAATTGGTCCATAGCCTGCAAGATGAAATCAATGTACATAATTTCTACCACCGGTCTCATTCCCCTTAAAGCTGCTCCCACGCCAGCACCAATAATAGCTGATTCGGAAATAGCGGTATTGAAGATTCGCTCCCTTCCCATTATTTCCATCAATCCTCTGGTCGCATTAAAAGCTCCCCCATAATCAGCGATGTCTTCTCCCCACAGAAGAACTCTTTTGTCCCGTCTCATTTCCTCAAATAGTGCCTCATTGATCGCTTCTCTATAGGTAATTTCCATATCGGGGTCTCGCTGCAAGAACTCTGGTTTTTTAAGAATAGGAGCATTTCTAAATTGAGGAGGGACCTCATTTGAGTTGGTATTACTAAATAGACCAAAGTACATATTTTTTGGGTCAGGACTGGGAGAGTCCATTGCCTTTAAAGCCATATCTTCATTTCTCTGTCTGGACCCCTTTTCTAAATGGGCAAGGTCTTTTTCACTGATAACCCCTTCTTTTATTAGTTTATGCGAAAAAGTTCGCACAGGGTCTATTTCTTGCCAGGCCTCTAACTCCTTCATAGTGCGATAGGTTTCATCTTCCTTTCTATCCAGTCGGTCGCTCAATGAATGTCCCTTATAGCGAGAGCACCAAAATTCCAAAAGCATAGGTCCCTTACCATCCCTTGCCCGCTTTACGGCTCTTTTGGTTGCATCCATAACAGCTAATACATCCATACCATTAACGATTTCGGCGTACATTCCTTCTTTATTATAACCGAATCCTCTTTCAGCAAGAAAATCTATTCCTGTTACTTCACCTCGTTGCTGTCCTGTCATTCCGTACTGGTTGTTAATAATGGCAAAGATAGCAGGAACCCCGAATTCTTTGCTCATTAAACCATTGGTGAATTGAGCCATAGTAGCCATATTCATCGCCTCGTGAGCAATGCCATTATTGAAAGCACCATCTCCAGCTAAGCATATTACTACTTTTTTATCCTGAAGGTTTCTTGAAGCGATAGCAGCTCCCACAGCCATAGCCAGACTTCCTCCCACAATAGCGTTTGCTCCCAGATGACCCTTACTAAAGTCAGCTATGTGCATTCCCCCGCCTCTTCCTTTGCAGCAGCCTTCCTCTTTGCCAAATAATTCAGCAATGATTCTGTAAAGATATATTCTTAGTGCCCCTTCTAGTAATTCCTCATGGTTTTTATTATTTGCAGAGATTTCTAAATAGCGGCTGATTTTCTCTTTGCTTTTAATCAGTTTAGCTAAGTCAGTATCTCTCATTTCTTTGAGAGCGAAATAACCTTTAGCCAGACCGTCTCCATGCCCTCGATGGCTGCTGGTAATATAATCACTTGCTGAAATGGCAGCTATAGCGCCAGTAGGAATAGCCTCCTGACCGATAGAGATGTGCGAGGCTCCACTGTATAGATATTTAACCGGTCCGTATCTACCTTTGTTTTCATTAAGTTCCCGGATCATTTCCTCTAAATCTCTAATTAGTAACATACATTCAAGAAAGTCCAGACACATCTCTTGAGTGAGATTTCCCTCGTTTAGTTCTTGCTTTAAGGTTTTTTGATATTGAAATTTAGGAATCCTACCTCCTACTTCAACGAATCCTGGCCTAAAATCCGGTGCAATTGTTATTTCCCTAACCATTCAGATGCCCATTCCTTTTCCTCTTTGTCTTACTTTATGTTTTTCTGCTTCTAAAACTTATTTCATCAACATATGCCTTTG
>WJOQ01000262.1 GCA_009618505.1 Clostridia bacterium
AATAGCGAGGTATAAAACATTGCTTTGACCTCTAAAGGCCCCGTGTATGAGGCTTTTATGAGCTGATTTTCTAAATAGAATAGGGTAAATTCCTATTTTTAAAATTGGATGATTTTAGGGTGAATAAGGAGGAGGTGGAAAAATAACAGGAGGCAAAGATGAACAAAGCAGGATTAATAAAAGAGGTAAGTGGCAAGGCAGGATTAACTAAAAGGGAAACTGGAAATGTAGTGGATGCCATAATTAAAGCTATCGCAGATACACCTTCCAAAGGAGAAAAGGTTACCTTAGTCGGTTTTGGCACCTTCCAAGTTATGCAGAGAAAAGCAAGGAGAGGAGTAAACCCCTGAACAAGAGAAGTAATTCAGATGCCGGCGAAGAAAGTGCCAAAATTTAGAGTAGGGAAGGTGTTAAGGGAGAAGGTGGGGTGAGAGGAGGTGAATTGAGTTAGAACAGTGTTGGTATGATAATACTATCAAAGCAAGGAGGAAATCAAAATGAAGACAATTATACCTTTGTTTGTCGTAATGTGCCTTCTTAGTGTCTCCGTCCCGCAAATGGTAGGAGCTCAGCAAGGGGATAAGGAGCCTGTTTCCATATGCACCGTCACGACCAAAGAGGGAGAAAAATTTATCGTGACTAACTGGCAACTTAAAGAGAAATACTCTCGGGATAGTTATTGGGGGTCTGGGCCCTCTCCAAGAAAAAGCTCATTTGTTCGTTTTAATATTGGGTACGTTAACCTTGAGGTTCCTTGGGGAAAAATTACTTCTCTTCAACTCGATGTGGATCCGGTTATTCTCACTTTAGCAAGCGGTCTTACTCTCAATGGGGAGTTGCTCGCTTGGTATGCGGGACAGCGGCTTCCCAGTACTTCTATTGAAGGGAACACAGAGTTTATGGGATTTCCCTCTGACTACAGTGCTAGCTTCTCATCACTAAAATCAATTGAACTTCAAAAGAATGCGGAAGGAAAGATAAAGGCCTCTATTATTGCTAAGGATGGGACCCTAACAAAGAACGTAACTAATCTTACGTATGTGGAACGGTGTAGGTCACCCTGGACTGCTACAACTGTCCGGGAAGATGTCCCTCTCACTATTGGCGATCTTACGCTAAATATCGATTTGGGACAAATAAAAAAAATTAGTCGAGAGGAAGGAGAAACTACCATAATTCTCAAGGATGGTCGCCAACTAACCGGCTTGATAACAAAGGATTTATATCTTGTCGGAAATGTAAAAACTGAGTGGGATGATATGATTGGTACGGTTGTGATTCATGTTGGATCTATTAAGGAACTTGAACTAGTTGGGTTACAAAAATAAGAGACTGAAGGATAAAAAGTCAGGGGTGAAATTTCACCCCTGACAAACGAGCTAGTCAGGGTTTCCCATACACTGACTAATACACATTAAGATGTATTGTATAATATACGATACATTTTTTAAAACTTGCTTGCCTAACGGCAAAATCCTTTGTTGACACAAACAACTTGCTGTGGGGGCGTCGGTCGAAAGAATTCGCTTCGCTCCTCTTTCTCCCGATTATTTCTTTTTCCTCACCCCTCGTTACCGTTCGGGGTTCGGCTTCGCCCTTTTCCCGAAAAGCAGGAATCTTGATTTAACAACGAAGAACATGGGCTCGAGTTTTGCTCTAATGAGCTTCAACCAAAAAAAATAGTCGGGAGCTCAATTTTCTATCGCTCTAACGAGCTCTGCCCAAGCCTTGCCTTCTCCGAGAAAATTGGCGTCCGACGCCCCCACACAACGAGCTATAACTAGTAAAAGAAACAGAGGTTTTTAGCTTATATTCAAGATAACGATGGTATTTAGTATTCTTAAGGTAAAAAACTCAACAGAGGGTATCCTATGAGCTCTGACGAGCTATTTTGTACAGAGCGAGGAAAAAGAAAAGGGATAAAATCTTTAAAGATTTTATCCCTATGTAAGAACTAACTTTCTGCCATTTTTTGTTTGAAACTAATTTAATCTTTCTAAATCCAGATTTTTCTTTAATCTCTTTTCCATTAGTTTTGGAGTAAGCTTATCAGAGACTCTCATTGCTTCTTTTTCCATCATGACCTGCCCCCTAGAATCGGTCCAGTTATTATGTTAGACTAAGGATCGAAAAAAGGGGGATTGAAATGGCCAGAAGAAGTTACACGCCAGAGAGAATCATCAATAACAATCTCCACATCTATGACCTAGCCGGCAGGCTGCTAAGGGCTCTGCAATAAACTGAGATGAGCACCTGCTTGTTACCCGGACTTCCCCTGGGCAAACAATCCAGGGCGAGCAGGATAGGGTAGGGGACTTTCCAAAGCAAAGAGACAGTGTTCGGACAGCGGACACCATACTTAAACCGTCACCATTACCGCCTCCCCGGCAACAATCTGAAAAAACAAGCCAGGAGGAATCATGTCACTCACAGCCTTGTTACGTAAAAGCTTAAATGTCCTATATATGTAAAGGCTTAAATGTCCGGTTTTATGAAGTTTTTGATTGAAGATTAGCAGTACTTCTGAATTTGAACCTCACGTAAAGGCTTAAATGTCCTCTTTGACTAGGAAAACTCTTGAACAAATTCATCCTTGTAAAAGGCTCTGATCTTCTTTTTAGGATGAATATGTAGTTCCACCTTAGCTTTACGAGTAATTGACCTTCTGTTTCTCGTTAAGTTATAGGTGGTGCCATCGTAGCTGAAGGTATTATCTTTCTTAAGGGACCTTCTCTCTATGAGACAGAATATGTCATCAAGGTTTACATCTTCAGGAAGAGAGCTAAATCTTGTTTTTCCCTCTTCAAGCGCTCTTTGAAATCTTTCGTTTGGCCTCTCACCTATTCCCTCATGGAACCTATTGTTGTAAAAGTCGATAAACTCTTGAAATTTCTTATCAAGCTCAGATAGAGAAAGGTTCTTGAATTCATATTCTCTACAAAACCAGGACTGAAAAAACTGAAACCATTTCTCTATCTTCCCGGTAGCTCTGGCATTTCCTGGAGAGTGGGTTAAGAGTGTAGATCCTATTTTTAAGAGAGCATATTTTATCTGGGTTATAACCTCATCTGGTATGACTATCAGAGTTTGATACATAGATGGTTTTCTAGGACTGAACTTGAATTTACTATCACAATCAGTATAGGCTATTTCAAAGACACCATATTTCTCCATCACTTCCCTTAAAACGAGCATATTACTATAGGCATCATCACTTTCAAAGAAATGTCCGGCAAGAATCTTTCTAGAGTGATCATCCAGGCAAACTATGCAATAGATGAGTCTTTTCCCTAGGTAGAAGAACCAGCTTCTCGAAGATGAGGTATCTAGTTGAACAAGTTCTCCTATGTTCTCCATCTCAAATCTTTTTGCTGGTCTGAATCTAACTACTGCCGGCTTGTAATTAGGAAGCTCAAGGAGAATATTTCTAAGCGTTGTCCTATTAAGTTTTATCAATATCCCCTTTTCTTTGAGCTCTCTTTCGGCAACATAGGCTATATGGGGATTGGTAAAATTAGGATGCATTTCCTTGATTTCCTTTACCTTATCCCTTATTACGGTATCTATCTTATTCCAGGGCTCTCCACTTCTGGTATGAATTAAAGAGCTTAGGGAATAGTTCCCTTTGCAGTATTTCTTTAGAAGTCTTCGAATTTGCCTTGTAGATTCTAGTTCTAGTTCTTTAGCCGCCTGAGATTGAGTTACTTTCTTTTTAATGACGAGAACCAGGACTTTGGCCCGATGAAGAATTTTCTCAGGGTAGAAAAATTTACCTTTTTGACTTTTCCGCTTCATGATTTTTCTCCTCGAAGTTTTCAACTATTATACTTCAAGGAGAATCAAAAGCGGACACGTTAGCTTTTACAAAAAGCGGACATTTAAGCTTTTACGTAACACCCCTCGGTTGGGTTAGGGGTTAAATGATATGACTCGCCCCCTGGGAAGGAGGAGTGTGAGAGTAAGGTGGACCCAATTGTCAAGACACTAATTTGCCATATTTAAGATACAGTTAAGCCTCTTCTTTTGATTATTGCTGTCAAAGTACATCTCAGCTGGTGTTTTATAATTCAGTGACTGGTGCGGTCTCTCCTGATTGTAGAAGGCGATATAGTTACCGATGCCCTGCTTGGCTTCACTTACTCTGGTATAATCATTAAGATAGACCTCTTCATATTTTACTGAACGCCAGAGTCTTTCAGTGAAGACATTGTCCATAGCTCTTCCTCTTCCATCCATGCTGATCTGGATGCTCCTTTGTTCTAAGCACTCAAGAAAGGCGACGCTGGTGAACTGGGAGCCCTGATCAGAGTTGAATATCTTGGGAGTAGCAATGGAGAGTGCTTTGTCCAAAGCTCGGATACAGAAGTCGATTTCCAAAGTAGTAGAAAGCTCCCAAGAGAGCACATAGCGG
>WJOQ01000215.1 GCA_009618505.1 Clostridia bacterium
AAGAACGGGGATGGACTGGAAGTAGGGCAGGAAACGGTTCTTTTCCGACATCAGGAGAAATTTCATCACCCGGCTGGCATAGCAGTCAGATTAAAGGATAGTCTAACTGATGAAGAACTAAACAAAGAAATAGAAGAGGTTAACAGCCTAAAATTCATGCGGGTGGGAGAAGAAATAGGGATAAATCTCATAGCCGTTGAACATACCACTAGCCAGCCGCAAGAATACGCCCAATTGGTAGAGAAAGTAAAAAATAAATCCAATTTGCCTCTTATTCTTATCACTCCCCAGGTAAAGGTAATGGAGGCTGCTCTTGAAGTCAGCAGCCAGGAGAACCCTCTTATTTATGCTGCCAACAAAGAGAATTTTAGTGAAATGGCTGCCCTGGCTAAGAAGTATAAGTGTCCCCTTTGCGTTGAGGCAGAAAAACTGGAGGAACTGGCTGAACTTACCGGAGAGATAAAAAAAATTGGTATAGAAGACCTTATTCTTAGTGTCAAATCTGGAAAATCGATAGATATTCTCCAGAAACTGACCTGCTTGAGACGGCTGACTTTGGAAAAGAAATTCCGTCCTCTTGGTTATCCTACTCTTGTCTTTACCGATGAGGAAGAACCTTTCCAGGAAGTTGCTCAAGCCGCTACCTATATTTGTAAATATGGCAGTATTGTAGTTATAGAAGGAAGAAAAAAATGGCAGCTCCTTCCTATGCTAACGGTGAGACAGAATATTTACACCGATCCCCAGGTTCCTAATGCTGTTGAGGCTAAGCTCTATGAGATTGGACAGGTTACTCCGGATTCTCCGATTATAGTGACTACTAACTTTTCTCTTACTTACTTTACCGTAGAGGGAGAGGTGGCTAATAGCAAGATACCGACTTATATATCAGTGGTAGAGACTGAGGGTTTAGGAGTACTCAATGCTTATGCCGGGGATAAGTGGTCAGCGGAGAAAATTGGCAAAACCCTGGAGACACAGAAAGTAAAGGATAAAATAACTCATAACTCAGTGATTATTCCTGGGTTGGTAGCTGTTTTCCGAGCAGAACTGGAAGATGATTTTGGCTGGAAGGTTCTGGTGGGTCCTGAGGAAGCAGCCAGAATACCTACCTTTCTTAGGAAAGAATGGAAGGCAGGATAGGTTTGTCTTTATTTATTAGAAAAACAAGAAATAGATTTAAAGAACTAATTAGCATGCGAGATACGAGATACGAACAACGAGATGCGAGAAAAGGGAGGAGTTAGGATGATGATTCCTGATGTCAAGCAAAAGTGGGCTAATTCTATCAATGTTGTTACTATAGGGGCAACAAAAGAGGCGGGAGGCACGCGGAGCCATACGGTAAGTATAGGAGGAGCAACTGCCCTTCCTTTCCTTCATTTTGAAGGGAAGATTCCTTATAAACCAGTCGTAGCAATGGAGATTTTAGACATAGTTCCTGAGGACTGGCATCCTCTTTTGGGAAGTTACTTTTCTGATGTATGGAATGACCCTGTTCTTTGGGCAAAGAAATGCGTGGAAGAGTATGGTGCTGATTTGATATGTTTAAGATTAGTTGGATGCGATCCAGACGGAGAAAACAAAGGAGCCAAAGAGGCGGCAGAGACCGTCAAATCTATCTTGCAGGGGATAAGCATACCTTTGATCATCTGGGGCTGCGGAAATAATGATAAAGATAATGATATTCTTCCTGCATGTAGTGAAGTCTCAGCCGGGGAAAAATGTCTTCTTGGCTCAATCACTGAGGATAATTACAAAACTCTGGTTGCTCTTTGTAAAGCTGATGGGCACAAGGTTATTGCTGAATCTCCCGTGGATATCAATATTGCAAAACAAGTTAATGTTTTAGCTACTGATCTGGGACTGGCTGCGGAAGATATAATCATTTATCCTAACTCAGGAGCTTTGGGATATGGGCTGGAGTATGTTTATTCTATTATGGAGAGGGGACGTATAGCCGGTTTAGGCGGTGATAAGATGTGGGCTATGCCCATTCTCTGCGATATAGGTAAGGAAGTATGGAAAGTCAAAGAGACTATCGTTAGTGAGAAGGAGATACCTCAGTGGGGAGAACAAAAGAAAAGGGGCCCTCTTTGGGAGGCATCCACTGCCTATGTCTATCTTCTGGCAGGAGCAGATATATTGGTAATGCGGCATCCGCAGGCAGTGAGAGAAACAAAGGAATACATTAATAAGATGATGAGTTCAGAATAAAATAAGGAGACAGAGATGATTTTAATTGGAGAGAGAATTAATGGAGGGTTTAAAGACATCAGCCAGGCAGTGAAGGGAAAAGATAAGATTGTATTAGAGAAATGGGCCCAGAAACAAGCTAAGGCTGGAGCAAATTATATTGATGTAAATATAGGAGCGATTTCCAATAAGATAGAGGACTTTCTCTGGATGATAGAGAGCGTTCAAGGAGTAGTCGATACCCCTATCTCAATAGATTGTAATAAGATAAGTTTTCTTAAAGAAGCATTAGAAATTTGTGAAAAAGAACCTCTCATTAATTCCACCACCGCTCATGATGAAAGATTAGAACAGATAATTCCCCTGGCTATTGAACATAAAGCTTCTCTTATTGGCGTGTGTATGGATGAGAAAGGAAGTCCCCAGGATGTAAACAGGAGAGTGGAACTAGCTGCGAAGATATTTACCGCTGCCATAGAAAAAGGCTTACCTACAGAAAAGCTATTTTTAGACCCTGTAGTTATGCCCTTGAAGTTTCTTCAACCACAAGCCAGCCATATTTTGGAGGCTATTAGCCAATTTAAACTTCTCTCTGATCCTTCTCCTCACATCGTAGTTGGCTTAAGCAACATCTCCTCTCAGACTACCGAGATGAAGTTAATTAATCGCACTTTTCTGGTGATGGCTATTGGGGTAGGGTTAGATGCAGCTATTTGTGAGGTTACTGATACAGAGCTGGTCAATGCTGCTATCACTGCTGAATTAGTGCAGAATAAACATATCTATTCTGATTCCTTCCTCAAGGCATACCATACGACTTCTTCTAGCCAAGGAATCTAAATCCCATTCCCACGCCCGGGAGAAAGGAAACTAAGGCACCAATTATTAGGGAGATAACTATATTTATTATGATTACTACTACTGTGTAACCCAGAGCCTTCTCAGGAGGGCATTCCATTATAATGGGAATAGCCAGGTAGAGGAGATAAAATCCATAAAGTCCGGCTATCACCACCAGTATACCCAGGACAGGAAGAATATATAGAATTCCTACTACTAGACTGGGAGTAGCAGAATAGACAGCTATTTTCAGGGCTTGAATTTCATTTTTTTTCCCTGAGAAGCTAGGTGCTAGAGCATTTATTATGATTCCCAGGATATAGATTCCTATCAGGGTTAATATGTACTGAAGTACAGCGCTGGAAAAAGAGTTAATGAGAGGAATACGAAATGTTCCCATTATAGAGATACGTATTCCCACGGCACTCATCCCAATAATAGAGGCTACGGCAGGAATGACAGCTAGTGGAGCTAAATAATTGAGAATAAGGTCTCGTGAAGTCACTGTCTCAGTCTTTATTACTCCGAAGGTATCCCGAGGTTTCAGAAGAACCTCTTTTGCCCTTTGGGCGATCTTTTTGACAACATCCATACCACTCACATTCTCCTTTTTGTCCATAGCCTTTTCCCTCCTTATTATATAGTATCAGAATTTCAAAAATTTCTTTGAATCACTATCAAACAAGTGTCGAAATATCTCAGGTTATCCATTCATACCAGATTGACCATAGCAAAAAAATAATTACTGTCAAATTTTGTTACGTAAAAGCGAATAGTTCCGCTTTTACGTAACAATTTACATCTATCCCATGTTGACAGCAGGATGAGTGCCTACCTGGAATACGGCAATGTCGTCTGCGGTCATCCTATTTTGAATACAGGCACTAATGGTATTGATAAGTTCTCCCGCACTGGATCCACCTCTTACCGAGCCACCTACGAGCTCACCGTTAATCTTGTTGAATACTAGCCTCACCCACAGTTTGGACATCCCTGGCATGCTGCCTGGATGTCTGTCTGGTGCTTCTGCCTCCCCCGAAACCACCTCATAACCATTCTCATTGGCCCACTTCTCGCTCATTCCTGCACAACCAACCGTAATGTTATTCACCACAGTCGCGAATACACCAACTACGCCCTGGTTCTTTCTTCTTGTTCCAAAAAGGTTCGCTCCCGCGATGCGAGCCTCCTGCGAAGCTATGGAGGCTAATTTTAGACCACATGGTTCGCCAGTAAAGAAAGAAATCTTGCTTGCACAATCTCCACAGGCGAATATATATGGATCGGAGGTCCTCATGTTACTATCAACCACTATGCCAATTCTATTAATGTCTAAACCCGCTTC
>WJOQ01000379.1 GCA_009618505.1 Clostridia bacterium
GACATAGATATATGATTTACTTTATAAAGAAATACCAGAATACCCCTCAGCTTGCTGAGGGGATGAAATCCGGGAAGCCTTTTACAAGCTTCTCCTCATTTTTTCCTTTATTTTCCTAGCCCGCTATGTAATTTCCTCAATATCTACTGGCTTTCCTGACTTACTAGACCTTATAGCTGCCTCTACTATGGCTAAGCTCTCAAGACCTTTTTCTCCTCCCACCTCGGGCTTTTTATTTTCTCTAATGCAATCAGCAAACTCTTCTAGTTCTTCTAAAACTGTATCTACCTCCCTCACCTCGATCTTTTCTCTTCTTGTAGCGCCGCTCTTTTGTATATACAAACCTTCTCTTAGGTTAAAAAACAAGTTAGCTTTCGTTCCGTGAAGATTTAAATAATAAACTTGGGGACTAATATAATTTGAGCCTAAATAACCAATGGTACCGCCGGAAAATTCCATGAGCGTCATCGTAGTGTCTTTGTTAGGGGCAGAAAAATAAATCCTTCCCATAAAAGAAAAAACTCTTCTGACAGAACCTAAAAGATAAACTAGGTTATCGATATGATGAATCCCCAGTTGCATTAAGGGTAAGGCTGGACACTTATTTTCATCCCAACGCCATTGCTGGGAAGTCAAACTCAAGCCTCCACTGTGAGAGTAGTTCGCCTCAGCAGAGAGAACTTTTCCCAAGGCACCCCTGGCAACTAGAGATTTCATCTCTCTAACCTCAGCCATCCTCCGGCTGTTATGACCGACGGATAGTATAACCTTATTTTCCCTACAAGCCCGAATCACTTTTTTGCCATTTTCTATGGTATTAGCTATGGGTTTATCCACAAATACATTTTTGCTATGCCCAGCAGCTAAAACTGTTTGCTCAGCGTGAGTATAATTAGGGGTGATAAGTAAGACTCCTTCTATATCCTTATCTTTTACCATCTCTTCATAACTTCTAACTGACCGACACTCGTGCTCCTGAGCAAACCTTTCTCTTTTTTCCTCAGTTCTGGAAAAACAACTTGCTAATTCAAGTTTTTTACTTTTTTCTACTGCTTCTACTATAGATCTGGTCCAACCACCGAGGCCTACTAAACCGACTTTCACTGGCTTTCTCATTTTCTGTCCTTATTACTTTTTTACCATTCTTACATCTTCCTTTGGACAAACCTCAAAAACAACGAGCAGATAAGACTATTTTATTTCGGGATTTATATCTACTTATCTAAACACAACCTTGACCTATCTTTTTCAAAATCTCCAGACATTTTTCGCTTTCTTTGATCTTAGGCTCGAGGTGAGTTTCTATAGCGAGATAACCCTTATAATTATTCTTGGCTAAGGTTTGTATTTGTCCTTCCCAGTTTATGTCTCCCTTTCCCGTGGTAAGGTATCTTGTTTTCCCCTCTGTATCTTCAAATGCTCTTTTCACGTGAACATTAGCTACATACTCTTTTACAAACTCATAACCCACAGGATACGGTTCTTCTCCAGCTGAAAAAGCATTTGACGGGTCCCAGTTTATTCTTAGCATCTTACTCCCCACATCTTTCACAATCCTTGCTGTATTTTCCCCTGTATCAGCCCACCATCCTGCCTCATTCTCGAGCATTAGCGTAAATCCTTCTTTTTCGGCTGAACAAGCCGTCTCTCCCATAATGTCAATCACGTGCTGATAATCTTCCTCCTTATTTTGAGGACTTCTTTTAATACCAAAGATAATTACTTTATCAACATTAAATTCCCTTGCTAATCTGAAGGTATCCGGTAATAACTTTTTTCTGTGGGCCTCCATTTTATCAGAATTTAAAGGAATCTTAAATACACCTGGAGAAAGAGCGGTGATGGTAATTTTGTAGTTGTCAATAACTTTTTTAATAATATGTGCTCCTTGCTCAGGGATATAAGGAGCTCTCCTCAGCCACGCCCCCCTTAGCTCGTAATTACGCAGTCCCCACCCACAACCTATCTCAACAGCAGATTGAAAATCAAGACTTATCTCATCTGATATAATTGATAGTTTCATTTATATCTCCTATTCGGCAGAAAAATATTGCAAATTTGGACTTAACTCCTTGTTAATAAAGGGTTAAACAAAATTTGGAAGTTTACTCTTTCTCTTGAGGAAGCTCGCATCGCTTCACCATTTCCTCTCAAGCTAAAGCAAGACTGTTTAACCTCATATTCAACCTTGGGTCTATCTCTGCAAAGCCGGAATATTGAGATGCATTCCCAAATATTCCCGTACCTTTCTAACATAATATGTAAAATTCTCTAACGATACTTCAGGCATCACACAATGATCAAGCCCTACGATATATCCTCCAGTTTCCAGCATGGGAGAGAGCCGATATTTCAGCTCTTCATCGATAGCCTGTTTAGTACTTATCTGTACATCCCCTCGACCAGGAATTAGGGAAACAGGTTTATCACATAAGGAACGTTTATTTATGCCCCCCATAAAAGCCATAGAATCACCGTATTTTTTACGCATTTTGCCAATGTCATTACCTGCTTGCACCTCGCAAGGCAGAACTACGTTAACCCCTGCTTCGATCAAAAGAGGTATTAACTGATCAAAATTGCCATCCGTATCCACAGAAAAAATCTTAGTACCGTGATTACGATAAAGATCAATAAGACTCTTATAGTGAGGAAGCATAAACTCACAAAAAGTATCCGGTGAAATCATCATTCCATTTCGATAACACATATCTTCACTCATATGTACGCTATCTACTTTTACTTCTTCTTTCAAAAGCTCTTTGCTGGTAGCAACAAGCAAGTGCTCATAGGTATTAAGAATATCGTGAACTAGATCTGGCTGTAAATAGTAATTCGCACATAGGTTCTCATCACCCATTAAATCACGAGGAAACCAATAAAAACCTTTCCACCCAACAGTAACCGGTAATCCTTGATCTCGTATTCTTTGATACTGTTCTCTCCATCCTTTTTCAAATCGATCTGAAGAATACTGAAGTCTTGGTTTATACTCCTTTTCCCAATCTCCCCAAGTTTTTATTGGGAATTCTATGGGCAAAGCCAGAGAAGTGATCCCTTTCTTGAGTTTTCGAATAGTCCCTAAATTGTCTCGGTAAACAATATCCTCATTCGTTTCTTCAATAGTCTTAACCTCAAAATTTGGATAAAGTCCAAAATTAACCGGGATCACGGGTACATTTTGCCCTATCCCGGGCACTTTTTGATCAAATCCAAAGTACTCCAGAAGATCATCGTCCTCATAAATTCCTTTCACGTCAATTTTTCCAGGTAAGCCCTCATTATGCCATCTTTCCAAGACACCAGGCATAATACCGAAAGTGTGCTGGAAGATAAAATGATCTGGGTTACCAAAAGTTAAACATTCTATATATCTTTCTCGTTTAGTCATTACTCTAGTTCTTCACTTCTGAGAATCTTTATTTCTTCAGAGATTTAATCCTCTCTTCAGATAATTTAAGAACTCTTCTTCTTGTATTTCCAGCTTGCTTCAGCACACCAAAATTTCAAACAACCCACCTGACAAAGTAATCTTCTAACCACATCATTGCCTCCCGCATAGTCTGGGCTACAAAACAGTCTTCTTTACCACGTCGTAGGGACACACTTTGACAAGTAATGTATTCCCACAGCTTCATCAGCTTGACGACAAAGAAACTGCCTTCATCTCGCATTTTCCTTCATATCCCGAGAATTCTCCTGGCATTTCCTCCTAATATCATTCCTTTTTCGCTCTCGGTAAGACCCGATTCCGTTATAACCGTTGGTTTAAGACCTTCACTTCCATATAGAATTCTGTTTGCACCGATTATATTCACTCCCCGTTCTATGATCTCGATGGGACTTATTTGGGGCAGGAGCCTTTCACAGAAAAAATCTAAATAGGCCGTATCCATATAGATATTTTCGTGTTTCTCTGCTACTACCAGCGCCTTATAGAAGAAATTTCCTCCCATATGAGCTAC
Organism: Clostridia bacterium; assembly: GCA_009618505.1. Next base: position 3,966 of record WJOQ01000379.1, read on the forward strand.
CACTATTTTTAAGTCGGGGAAATCGTGGGCTACGCCATCTATTCCGAAAATAGGATCTCCGTATTGGCTTAAATGCGGAATCCCAAGTTCTTCTCTGAATGCAACTATACCGGAATGAAAGAGTACTGGAATCTCCAGTTCTAGGCACTTCTCGTAAATAGGATATAGTCTTCTATCGTTTGGAAACAAATGCTGTAACAAGGGCTGAAATTTTATTCCCTTTTCTCCAAATTGCCTAAAAGAAATCTCCAGATCTTGCAGATTCTTGGAGACCTTCTGGTCGATATCTATCCAATAAAAAGATTCATATTTCTCGGGTGATTCCTTCCTCATCTTCCGTGTTTCTTGTAAACGTTCCTTTCCTACCGGCAACAATACAGACTTATCGATCTTATTTACTTTCATATACCTTTCAACACGATCGCTCGCATGCTCATGAAAATTGATTATCATTTTAATCCTCCTCAGTCATCGTTATGACGTGCAGAAATCTTCCTGGTATTTCTATCATCTATTACCCGAAAGCAATCTTGTGAATCCGTACTCGATCAGGACCATTTACTGTTCTTTTCATACGGTTCCTAAATCATGGAATTCAGCTGCATTTTTCCACAGAATTCCTTCGATCTCTTGTTGCGAAAAAAGCGGCCATCCCGAACTTTGGGCAATTTTGTTGACTTCATATTTGAGGACATTAATCCATCTAATCATGTCTTTGGCTGGATTATTCGAGAAGACGCCTTGACCAGCAACCCAATAATCTGAAGCATACATAATCCGGTTAATAACATCATATTCTTTCGCCATCTCCAGATACCAAGTGAGAAGAAGTGGCCGATAGTAAAGCATAGCAGTATCGGCATACAGATTAGAATCGGAGACCATTAAGGTGAATAACTGCTCACAGTTGGGATAGCCCAAGTGTTCAATATTGATCTTAAGGTCAGGAAAATCAATGATAACGTCGTTAAGCAGCTCCAAACTGGCAAATTTCTGCGGAGCCAAAATAGTGGGACCTGCCTGTGCAGAGTGATGGAACTGGATTATTACGTTCATTTCCTGGGCCAGTTGATAGAAGGGATACACACGTCTGTCATTTGAGTAATATTGACCATAGGGAGGCGTCAACAAAAGACCTCTAAATCCGTTTTCTTTTACAGCTTGCTCAAAGTACTCCAAGGCCGAAACATTAAGCCGGTTATGAGAGTTCAACGGCTCGACACTTGCAAGGGCAATTAATTTATTTGGGTAGGACCTGGTGGCCTCCAGTATATGGTCTTCGCCACACGAAGAGTGCCATATTCTCGTCATATCCTGTCCCATGATAATTGCTTTGTCAATCCCAACCTCATCAAGCCATTCAATAAATTGACTTATTGCTGTATCCTCTGGAACGGGCATCTTTAGTCTCTTCCAAACCTCTCTGTCGAAGTTCTTCTTTTGAAGAAGGTGTGCGTGAGCGTCGATTATCATATATTAGCCTCCTCATCTGTTTTCTTAAGCTCATCAGCCCGCTGGTAAGTTTAATTGGGAGTTTCCCCAAATTCTCAGATAATTTCAGAACTCCGACTCTCGACAATTATGATTCTGTTTGGCACGTAATGGGACTGAAAAGTCAAATCCATTTGTCTATCCATTCGAAAGCAACTTTTTGCATGAGAATATTAAATTCGTGAGGTGCATCGAAAATCATCCCTTTGAATTTTTCATGTGCTCCAATTTTACTGTAAACTCCTCTAATTCTCTCATAAGCTTTTTTTACTCCCTGCAAGGGAAAAAGTCTATCTTGGGAACCATTAATGCACAATAAGGCGTTAGGAGCTGTTAAAGATGCAACATCGGGCAAGTCTAAGTATTTGTATAGCCCAGGAATATATATCATCCATGTGTGGTTTTCTAAATAATTACCTAATAGAGTTCCGTAAGTACACATCCAACCAATGACACTAGAGACTTTGATTCGACTATCTAATCCAGCTAAGTGAGCTGCCCGATATCCTCCAATAGAAAGCCCAATGCAGCCAATTCTTTCAGGATCTACTTCTGATCTGGAAATAAGATAGTCAACCGTTCTCATATCATCCCAGAACAATATGCCGGGCCATGTAAGACCAGTAAGAAATATATTCTTAGCCACAAGATTTTCTTTTTCCCGAGCAATATCATTGCTGAGTTTTATCCATTCAGAGGAGCCCTTTTCTAAATTATTAAATTGAACCGCACATTCCTTTGAAGTAAAGTCAAGTTCTAATCGCCGCTCTCCGAAATAAAAAGCATCAATAACTACAACCACGTATCCTCTACGCACCAATCCAATAGCGACTGATTCCCCCGAATAATGCTTCTTTCTGAATTCCCTAAGCAAAGGATTTTCTTTTTCAGTTGCTACCAATTTATCTTTACCCCAGTAATACATACCACCATGGTCATGCAAAGCTACCACTCCTGGAGCCGGAAACTCTGTTTTCTTGGGGATCAAAACATAAGCTGGTATCCTAATCTCAGGAGAACTAGAAAAATAAACCTTTTCCTGAGTATATTCTCCCATTTCTATTATTTCAACAGTTTCAGGGTCAAGAGCACACTTTTCCGGAGAGTAATGTAGTAGCTCGCTTATTTTTTCCCTGGCCTCATTCTTCCATTTTGTCAAGCTACAATAATCTTTGTTCAGGAAAGACAAAGGATGTTTAGACTTTTGTTCCTCTGGTTTGACAAATCGATAGATACTTCCTCTCTCAGACATAACAATACCTTCCTAAAATAACGCATTTTGTGTTAAACCAATAATTATTCATCATCGCTTTAGACCAGTCAGAGTTATTCCCTGAACAAAATATCTTTGAGTAAAAAAGAAAACCAACACACATGGCAATAAAGCCATAATGCTGCCAGCCATTAACAAGTTCCATATAGGTGTGTAATACATATCTTTAAAACCCATCAAACCTAGGGGTAGAGTGAACTTATCCGTAGAACTCATATAAATTAAAGGTCCAAAGAAATCATTCCAGTGAAACATAAAGGAAAAAATGATTACGGCAGCTAAAGCTGGTTTTGAAAGAGGCAATATAAACTGCCAATAAGTTCTAAACGTGCCACAACCATCTATTTTAGCAGACTCATCTATTTCTATGGGAATGGTTCGAAAAAACTGTCGCAGTAAAAAAATGTTAAATGCTGCACCTCCAAACCAATAGGGAACTATCAGCGGTTTAAAGGTATTGAGCCAATGAAGTTGCTTAAATATGATATATAAAGGTATGATTCTTACGTAAATAGGGATCATCATTGTGCTCAGCATAAGGAAAAAGAAAAAATCGCGGCCGCGAGCCCTTAGGCGAGCAAAAGAAAAGGCAACCAGAGAAGCGGATATAACTTGGCCAATAACCGCACTAATGGTAACAATAATGCTATTCCTGTAATAAAGCCAAAAGGGTAGATAAGTAAAGGTCTCAGAATAGTTATCCCACTTTATGATATCCGGTATCCAGCGCGGAGGAAAAATCAAAGTTTGCTCAAATGGCTTCAAGGAAGTAGAGATCATCCAAAAAATAGGGATTAATAAGATAAAACTCCCCAATATGAGGACTCCGTAAATCACGATTTTCCGAATTACTCTTCTCCATTGATTTCCTCTATTCCGCCGACTTCTATCTCTCCAGCTCATGATTATCCCCCTTGACTTGACAGTAATAACTTATTCGTAGAGATAACTCAATGTTCTCTGAAATGAAAGATTCTTTCCTATAGCCTACATTCCAGGGGATATTTCTTGAATAACTCTCTGCGTAGCGCTGGATCTCCATTGATAGCTGCTCCTTTTACCAGATAATGAATTCTATCTCTTAACGCTTTAAGAACCATTTTCCAACTCTGGTACTCCTCGTTCTTGCAACTCTTATTTTTCATAATAAACCCAACGAGCTGAAGACCTGAATATAGTAAGCGTACAAACCAAAATCAATACAAACAATATCCAAGCCATAGCCGATGCCTTACCCATCATGAGCCACCTAAAACCCATGCGATAAAGATAAAGCGTATAGAAGAGAGTGGAATTTGCAGGTCCTCCCTCAGTTATGACATAAGCCGGAATGAACACCTGGGATGAGTAGACAATCTGTATTATTAGGTTAAACAGTATTACCGGACTTAACATGGGAATGGTTACATTCCAGAACACCTGCCATTTGTTAGCCCCGTCTATAATAGCTACCTCTTCTAACACCCTAGGAATACCCTGAAGCCCGGCTAAGAAGATAATCATTGGAGGACCCAGCGCCCAAAGACTCATAACGATAAAAGCAGGCAGAACCCAGAATTTATCGAATAGCCAGACGGGACCATCAATCCCTATTAAGGAAAGAAGATAGTTTATAATTCCAAAGTTACCATCAAACATCCACATCCACATCAAAGCCACTACAACTCCGGTTATTACCGAAGGCAAATAGTATATAGTTCTAAACCAAGACAGACCACCTACTTTTTGATTAAGTAGTAAGGCAGCCGAAAGAGAAATCAGTAAAAGCAGAGGAATACTAAACATGGTGTATAGACCGGTAACCCTTAAGCTCTGCCAGAAGAGAGGATCATCTGTGAAAAGGGTCAAATAGTTTCCAAGACCAACAAACTTAGGGGAGGTAAGTATGTCATATTTACATAGGCTCAAAATTAGAGACGCAATTATTGGACCGCCTATGAACAAGACAAATCCCACCAACCAAGGCGACATAAAAAGATAACATTCCAGAGCTTCTTTTCTCAGCAACTTACTATGTATTTTTCGTTTCTGCATAACGCTTATCTCTCTCCTTTAATTGTCAAATTCTCATCCTGGGGTAATTTTCATTGCCCCAGGAATTCACTATCAAGAGGAAAAAGTGAACCACCCCACAGCGGAGGTGTGGGGTGGTTCTGGTATCTTTTTATAAACTTACTACTCTGACAGTAGCTTATTGACTTTAGCCGCAATAGCACTACATACCTCTTTAGCCGTTGCTTCACCCATCCAGAGGTCCTCTAACGCACTTCGCCATGTTTCTTGTATTTCTCGATACTGAGGAACTAAAGGCAAATTAACCGCGTTACCAAAGACAAAAGGACTCAAATCATAGGGAGTATAATCTCGAATATAATACTCTCTAGATTGAGCTACTGACATTCTGGTAGGTATTTGCTGTAATTTTTGTCCTAAGAACTCTTGCACCTGCGGCGACTGCAGAAATTTCATAACTTCCCAAGCTTCGTCAGGATGCTCAGACTGAGTAGAAACGACATAGCTATTCCCTTTGGAAACTGAAATGGCTCCCGCTTTTCCTGCAGGCAGATATCCTATAGTCCAGTCAAAAGGTACCCCCTGCGATTTATAAGCGCTTAGCGAAGCTGTCCATTGGGCATAAAGCATACCCACTTTATCAGTCATAAACAAATCCATTAACTGCGGAGCAGGAGAAGGAGTAACGCCATACTCTAGATACCAATCAGCCATCCATTGAAGAGCTTCGTAAGCTTCAGGTTGGTCAAGAGTACATTTTGTTCTCTCTTTGTTCAACAGAGAACCACCATTAGAGTACACCAATGGCCACCACATGCCTTTTTCTAGGTTGGTGCCCCATTGATCAACTTTGCCATCTCCACTAGAATCTTTGGTTAACTTCTGAGCGATTTCCACAAAATCATCCTGTGTCCACTTTTTGGTATCTGGCAGAGGAATACCTGCCTCTTTAAACATATCCATATTAATGATCGTGGACAAAGTCGAACAATAACAAGGGAATCCATATATATCTCCAGTTTGAAAAGGAGCTCCTTCTTTGTACATAGCTTCTCGCAGTAGATAAGGAAAAAAATCAGAGATATCATAATTGTCCCTCTCTATATACGGCTGTAAGTTTACAACAACACCTCTCTTAACAAATCCTTGGGTGTAGTATCCATCAATAATCGCGATATCAGGACTATTACCCGCAGCTACCATAGTGAGTATCCTATCCTGGTAGGTAGGCCAATCAGGTAAATACACATCTACAATCTTGATATCAGGATGTTCTTTCTCAAACATTTCATTAACTTCCAGCTCATTCTGGTGCTGTGCCTCCCCGCACCAACTGGTTCGTCGTATAGTAACCCCCTGGGCTTGCGCCTGTAGTCCTATCAGTAAAACCGCACAAAACACAATCCCTAATAGCAATACTATATTTCTTCTCATGTTTTAACTCCCCTTATTCTCGTTTTGACTTGATTCATTTTTCTTTCTACGGAAAATCTCAAGGAGAAACTAATCCTTTCATATTTCTCTTTTACTAAAGGACTTTCCTTTGTCCCAGCTAGTGGCCTACCTACTTTTCACCTCCTCTTTGGTTTTATTTTTAGCTTTACTTTCAAGCAAGAGTCAAAGAACTTTTTGGATCAGAGTCTTCATCTTTATTCTATTCCAATCGCTTAATAACCCTTGCTCTAGCCCTCATTGTATGTTCTCGAGTTAACCTCTCTGCTAAAGCAATATTCTTAGATTCAATAGCTTGGGTAATCCCCCTATGTTCTTTTAGGGAGACTTCCCAAGAAATAGGAGCAGAAAGTCCTACCCGTTGGTATTTTCTTATGGGTAGGACTATACTTTCGTAAAAATAAGCTAGCTTTTCATTCTTGCTCATCTTGATCATTTTTCGGTGAAACTCAATATTCAATTTAAGAATTGCCTTGAAATTGTTTTGTTTGATTTTCTCTTCCATTAAATTATTTATTGAATCTAACTCAGATATTTCCTTTTCATCTATAATAGGAATAGCTAATCTGACGGCGAAGCTTTCCATCATACTCTTCATCTCGTAGATTTCCTTAACTTCCTGTACGGAGAGTTTGGAAACAAAGGCTCCTTTTCTTGGCACCAAAGTAATTAAACCTTCGGCTGCCAGGAGTCGGAAAGCTTCTCTTATGGGAGGACGGCTAATATTCAGTAACTTGGCCACTTGATATTCATTCACCTTTTCTCCCGGGTTGATATTTCCGGAGATGATATTTTCCCTTAGAATATCGGCAATTTGCTCACTCATTAATTTGGTTGCCGATAAATCTGTTTTTATCTTTAATTGAGACATAGCCATCTTGCTTCTTTCTCACTTTTCTTATTGTTTATTGCCTACTGTTTATTATTATATACGAATTTTTATTTTTGTCAACCCCCTCCCCACCGCCGACTTTTCCTGTCCCCATCCTTTCCTTAATATTATAGTGTTAATAAAATGTCCTCTCTAATTCTAAGCTAGCGTGGGTTTTACTAAATAACAACAAGAGAATCGAGCTTGACAAAAGAATTTATTCAAATAAAATTATAACCACAACTATAACTACATGGAGAAGATAAAATGAAATTCATTGCTGTTAGAGAAGTCAAAGCTAAACTTTCAGAAATACTAAGGGATACCAAAAAAGACGATGTAATTATTACTTGTTGGGGGAAACCTAAAGCTTTACTGCAAAAGTTAGAAGAAGAGGATCTTGAGGATTATATTATCTCTCATAGTAGGAAAATAAGAGAATCAATAGAAGAGTCCTGGGAAGCTTATAAAAGGGGAGAGAGCATAAGCTTGGATGAGATAATAAAATCAAAGAAGAAAATTGAAAAAGTTTAAAATAGTATACGCTACGCCGGTCCAGAAGGATGTTAAGGGACTAGAAGCAAGCAGAATAGACCATTTGCGTAAAGCCTTACAAAAATTAGCTGATAATCCTTTCCCCAATATTGCAGCAGGCAAGATAATTAAAAAATTAGAGATGAAAAAGCCTACTTACCGTCTTAGAGTTGGAGAATACCGGGTTATCTATCGTATCGCAACACAAAAAATTATTGTTTTAAGAATTATTCATAGAAAAGAACTTGAAGGAGAATTGAAAAAGTTAAGTTAGGAGATAACCTGAACGAACAACTGGACAAAAGGATTTATGACTTTCTTTTGCCAGGATAAGTCTAAGAACAACCATGCCTAAAGCACATATTTATACAGTCAGTGAAATTACTAGATACATTAAAAGGTTGGTAGAGGAAGACAATGCCCTACAAGATATCTGGGTTAAGGGCGAGATCTCTAACTTTAAGTTTCCCTCCCAACACTTTTATTTCGCCCTTAAAGATGAGGAAGCTCTTCTTTCCTGTATCATGTTTCAGGATAGAACAAATAGCTTAAAATTTACTCTGGAAAATGGACTGGAAGTTATGGCTCGGGGAAGTATCGGAGTTTATAAACCCCAGGGCAGATACCAGTTTTACGTAGAGGAGATACTCCCTGTAGGAAAAGGTGCTCTTTACCTGAAATTCGAGCAGTTAAAAGAAGAACTCAAGCAAAAAG
>WJOQ01000172.1 GCA_009618505.1 Clostridia bacterium
TTTTAACTGGTCTGGGAGCTGGATTCTTTGGTTGGCAGTCATCTCCTCCTTAATTGGTGCGGGAGCAGCTCTACGGGAAAAAGATATCAAGAGAATTATTGCTTATTCTACTGTATCCCAGGTAGGATATATTTTATTGGGATTTGCTCTACTTAGTAAAATAGGTTTTTTGGCTGGCCTTTTGTATTTCATTACCCATGCAATAGCCAAAGCTGGTCTGTTTCTGGGAGCGGGAGCTGTAGAACAGCAGTATAAAGAAAGAGATATTAATAAACTGGGAGGGCTGATGAAGACTATGCCTTTGACCGGCATAGGATTTCTTTTTTGCTCTCTTTCTATCATGGGGCTTCCTCCCTTTGGTGGATTCTACGCTAAGCTGATGATAGTTTTAGCCACGGTAAAAGAAGGGCATTTCTTTATCGCTGCCTTAGCTGTGTTTGCAGCTATTCTCACTATGCTCTATCTTTTTCGATTATTCAATGGTATCTTTCTAGGCCAGGGAACATTAGGACGTGCTCCTTCAAAAAAGTGGTCTATGGTTGGATGTGTGCTTTTTTTAGGCATTATTTCCCTGGTTATTGGTATTTTTGTCAGCCAGGTTCTGGAGCTGCCCAACATTGCCGTAGCCAATATTTTCAAGTGAGGTGTATATGAGTTCTAATATATTGCTCTATCCTATATTGCTGCCTCTGATAGCTGGGGCTGTCTGTTTTCTCCTATCTAAGAAATGGATGAAAGAGGTTCTTTCGCTTGTAGCTATGCTTGCTACCTTTATCCTGGCTATTTTCATTTTTAGAAGTGAGGAGCTTATTTTTACTCAAGCCTGGCTGCCAATCCTGGGAGGAATAGACTTTTCACTCAGAAGCTATCATTTCTCTTCCTTTATCCTCATCTTCCTTACTTTATTTGGCGTTCTTATCTCTCTTTATTCGGTAAAGTTTATGAGAGGAAAAGAGAGGCTAAAAGAGTATTACGCCTATCTTCTCTGGACAATAGCAGCCTCTAGCGGTGCCATTTTAGCTAGTAATCTTATCGTGTTTCTGCTTTTCTGGGGAGCACTGGGCCTCCTCTTATATGCTCTTCTCTCCCTGGGTTCTTATCGAGTCGCCACTAAGGGGCTGTTCATTATAGGGGCCTCCGATTTTGCTTTAATTTTAGGAGTGCTCTTCCTCTACCATTTGAGCGGAACATTGGAGATAAAAGAGATAGGAGCGCTCCCCCTTAATAGTGCTCTTTCTATACTTGCTTTTATCTTGCTAGCAATAGGAGCGCTGGCCAAAGCAGGAGCTATGCCTTTTCATACCTGGATTCCTGAGGCAGCGGAGAAAGCTCCCTTGCCGGTAATGGCTTTTTTACCTGCTTCTCTGGACAAACTTTTGGGTATCTATTTTCTTTCCAGAATTTGTCTGGATTTCTTTCATCTTCATCCCAATTCTGGATTGAGTCTTCTTTTAATGCTGGTGGGTTCTTTTACCATTATCGCTGCGGTAATGATGGCTTTGGTGCAGCATGATTTGAAAAAGCTTCTATCCTATCACGCGGTCAGTCAGGTAGGATATATGGTTTTGGGTATTGGTACCGGTATTCCATTGGCTATGGCTGGAGGGATATTCCATATGCTCAATCACGCTATCTACAAAGCATCTCTCTTCCTGGGAGCAGGCTCAGTGGAGCATAGAGCAAAAACTACTCAGCTCAATAGACTAGGGGGTTTAGCCAGGGTAATGCCTATTACCTTTGTTACATTTTTTATTGCTGCCTTGTCTATCTCAGGTGTTCCTCCTTTTAACGGATTTTTCTCCAAGTGGATGATTTACCAGGGAATAGTGGGACTGGGTAAATTAGGGGGAGGAGGAAACCTCTGGATAATCTGGCTTATTGCAGCTATGTTTGGTAGTGCTTTGACTCTGGCCAGCTTTATGAAGCTTATCCACGCTACATTCTTGGGGACTCCTTCTACTTCTCAACCAGAAGATACGGAAAAAAAATCGAGGAGATTAAACTTTTCTATGGCTCTTCCCATGATAGTGTTAGCCTCACTGTGCGTTGTTTTTGGAGTTTTTGCCTATAGAGTTCCTCTGAAGCTCTTTATTCTTGATTCTGTAGCAGGTGTTCCTCCATCAGGTGAATGGCTGGGGTGGTGGCGGCCGGGGTTGACTACCACTCTAATCATTATTGGCCTTGTTATAGGAGGAGTTATTTATCTTTTAAGTAAAGTGAAGTTATTCCGAGAAGATACCTCCTATATTGGAGGTGAGGAAGCAACTGGTAAAATGAAGGTTTCTGGAGTTGAGTTTTATGATACTGTGAGAGATTTTAGTGGTTTAAGAGGAATATATCAAGCTGCCCAGAAGAAAAAATTGGACTTTTATAACTGGGGAATGAGCTTTTGTCGGGCAGTTGCCTGGGCTCTACGTACACTGGATAGATTAGTCAATTATGTTTGGGAAGGCTTGGCCTGCCTGGTAGTATTAATGGGTAGAGGGGGAAGTCGCCTGCATAATGGCATCCTGCATACTTATCTTGCCTGGTGCCTTCTAGGTCTTATGGTTTTACTGGTGGTGTTTCTAGTATTATGACTGAGAGAGAAAAAGATGCTTGAGCTCTATAGTCTGATAATTCTTATGATTCTAGGCTCGTTAGTAGCGATTCACACCAAATACCTGCTGTCGGCAGTGATTTCCCTGACTTTAGTCGGTCTGATCTTGTGTGTGGTCTTTCTTTATCTTCAGGCCCCAGACACTGCCATTACTCAGACAATAGTGGAGGTGATAGCTCTGGTTATTTTAATAAGAGCTGTCCCTATAGAGAAGGATACTATGGGGAGAAAGGGAGCAAAAGAAACCTTCAGCGCCGTAGTTACAACTGTCTTCCTGGTTCTTTTTGCTTTCTTTGCTTATAAAGCACTCCTGGATCTTCCCCAATTCGGTTTTCCTTTAATGAGAGTATCTGAAGGCTATATCAGGGAAGGATTGGTTAAAACAGGTTCGGCAAATATAGTTACTGCGGTGCTTTTGGATTTCAGAGCTTATGATACACTGGGAGAGGCAACCGTTCTTTTCACAGCTATATTAGGAGCCATTGTAGTATTGAGGAAAGCAGGGAGGAAATGAAAGAAAATAAGGGAATGACTCTTATTGTAAAGACGGTTATTAAATTTCTTGCTCCTATAGTTATCCTTTTTGGTATATATATGATATTACATGGTCATCTTACTCCAGGGGGAGGGTTTCCCGGTGGAGTGGTGATTGCTTCTGCTTTTATCCTTCTTACTCTTGCCTACGGAAAGGAAGTAGCGGAGAAAAAGATGAAAAGGTCTCTCGCTTCCCTTTTGGAGAGTACAGGCGCCCTCTTTTTTCTTATTCTGGCTGTCTTGGGAATCTTTATCGGTGGGTGGTTTTTTTCCAATTTTCTTCCTAAGGGAGAGCCTTTGAAGCTTCTCAGCGCCGGTTTTATTCCTTTAGCTAATATTGCTATTGGATTGAAGGTAGGGGGAGGAATATTTGCAGTTTTTCTGGCCTTAGTTATTTTTAGAATTGCCGGAGAAGGGGGAGAAGAACAAAAATGATATTCTTCTTATCTTTTATACTTTTCCTGGTCGGTCTTTATTGTGTTTTGATTAAAAAGAATCTGTTAAAGATAGTTATGGGAATAGTGATTATGGAATATTCGGTCAGCCTTTTTTTGATTCTTTTAGGTTATAAGAAAGGAGGCTTCCCTCCTATTGTTACGGCTGGAGTAGAAGGGACAAATTTTGTTGACCCTTTACCTCAGGCATTGGTCATTACCGCTATAGTTATTAGTATAGCTAGCTTAGCTTTGATTATATCTCTCTGTATGCGTATCTATCAAAAATACAAGACATTTGATATAACCAAGATTCGGAAATTGAAAGGGTAGTGTAATGAATCTTCTTCCTTTATTCATAGCTATTCCTTTAGGAACAGCTTTCGTTATAGTCCTTTTAGGAAGAACCAGGGAAATCTATAGTGACATATTGGCTACTATTGCTGCTCTTGTCTTAGCTATTCTACCCTTTATTTTAATTCTTACCCTGGATAAAGGGGAGGTTCTCGTCTATAGCATGGGGAAATGGCTTCCTCCCCAGGGGATAAACCTGGTTCTAGATGGATTAAGTCGGCTTATGCTCATCATAATAAATGTAGTCGGCTTTCTGGCTATTGTCTATTCGGTCAGCTATATGAAGAAGTTCACCGCCAAGTCCAAATACTATGGTCTTTTTATGCTTATGCTTACCGGAATGAACGGAGTTGTTCTCACTGGAGATTTCTTTAACCTCTTTGTCTTTGCCGAAATTGCTGCCATATCTT
>WJOQ01000001.1 GCA_009618505.1 Clostridia bacterium
GACGAGTATCGCCTGGATCCCTATAAGAATGACATTCCCTATGATTGGAAATTAAAGGAGGGATAAGAGGATTACTTTTGAAGTTGGGGTTGGTGTTTCTATATTAAATAGGGACGGGATTCTTACTCTTAAGTGAGAAAGAGTAGATTTTTAGTTAGAAAGAAGGAAACTACTTTGTGAAGGGACTCGAAAGAAAAATATCTATAATAATACCAGCTTGCAATGAAGAAAAAAGGATTGAGAGATCTTTGGTTGGCTATCTCAATTATTTTACTGGTAACTGTGAGATTTTGGTCGTTCTAAACGGATGCCACGATAACACATTAGAAATCGTAAAGACCGTTAGTGCTCGATATCCCTCTCTGAAATACAGAAATATTGCTGAGTCAATTGGTAAAGGTGGGGCTTTAATTGTAGGATTTAGGTTAGTAAAAGGTGACATAATTGCTTATGTGGATGCAGATGGAGCGACAAGTCCAGAAGAGCTTGCTAGACTGATTGATAATATTGGTGAATATGATGGTATTCTGGGCTCGAGATGGCTTCGCGATTCAGTTATTCCAAAAAAACAGTCCTTATCTAGAAAAGTAGCCAGTAGGGGATTTAACATTTTGGTGAGAGGACTTTTTCTATTTCCCTATAAAGATACTCAATGTGGAGCAAAGGTTTTCAAGAAGGGAGTAATAAAAAGTGTTGTGAATGAACTCGGTATTACTAACTTTGCTTTTGATATAGACTTGCTATATCAAATTCACAAGAAAGGGTATAAAATCAAAGAGTTTCCTACCATTTGGGCAGATCAAGATACTTCGACCTTGGATCTCAAAAGAGTAGCACCAATAATGCTTGCTAGTGTCGTTAGACTGCGTTTGAAACATTCCCTTTTTAAGAACTTGATCGGCTGAAGGATAAAGGTGACAATACTCATTTTCAATTGGAGAGATATTACCCATCCTTACGCAGGAGGAGCAGAAGTATATCTTCATGAAATGGCTAGAAGATGGGTAAAGAGAGGTCATATAGTAGGGTGGCTATGCGCAGGTTATAACAAGGCAAGAAAGCAAGAAACTATTGACGGGATTCGTATCATGAGAACAGGCGGAGAATTCGGAGTATATCTTTTTGCCGCTTTGCATTACCTCTTAAGACTTAGATCGAAATACGACGTAGTAATTGATGCTGAGAACGGTATTCCCTTTTTTACCCCGTTATATGTCTCTGTACCAAAGCTCTTGCTTATTCATCATATTCACAGAGAAGTTTTCTTCAAAGAACTGAGGTTTCCCTTATCCTGGGTAGCTTACTTTTTAGAAAGCAAGCTAATGCCCTTGATGTATAGGAAGATAAGATGTGTCACTGTCTCGAAAAGCTCTAAAGACCAAATCAAAGAGCTTAGATTAGGTGGAGATCAGATAGCGATTATTCATAACGGTGTAGATTCAACAAAATATGTTCCAGGCAGGAAATCTCCACATCCTTTAATTGTATATATCGGTCGATTAAGAGGCTATAAGAGTATTGACGTATTGATTTACGCTATGAGAGAAATAACCAAAAGAGTGCCGGAAGTTGAATTAGTTATTGGAGGCTCGGGTCCAAAACAAGAAGCTTGGGAAAGGTTAACTAAGAAATTAGAGCTTGATCAAAAGGTGAAGTTTTACGGATATGTGGCGGAGAGAGAAAAGATTGAAATCTTTCAAAAAGCTTGGGTGTTTGTGAATCCATCTTTCATAGAAGGTTGGGGAGTAACTTCTATCGAAGCCAATGCTTGTGGTACGCCGGTGATCGCCTCAAATGTACCTGGGTTACGAGATTCTGTCCAAGATGGGAAAACGGGATTTCTATTTGAGTACGGCAATGTTGACGGATTAGTAGGAAAACTTGTAGAAATTCTGAAAGACGAAGCTTTGCGGACAAAACTGGGTAAGAATGGCCTAAACTGGGCAAGAAATTTCAGCTGGGATAAGAGTGCGGACGAGGGTTTAGAGGTATTAGAGAAAATTTTTCGGAGGTAAACTCCATTAATAAACTCTAATTGAAGGAAGAGATGTTGCGGAAATATATTTCGCCCTCGATGATGGATAGAATAAAGAAAACCTTTTTGGCACGATTAATAACGCGTAAGAAATTAATAGTATCCACCTATGATTTTGATTGCGAGATAACAACGAGGTGTAATCTGAAGTGCAGGATGTGTTCAAGACCTCTGATAGAGAATCTTGAGGTGGGCGATATGGATTTTTCTCTTTTGAAGAAAATAATAAATGATATGAAAAAGATGAAGGTATCAATATCATTTAATCCGATGGGGCTGGGTGAACCGCTTCTGTATCGTGATTTAACAAGACTGATAGCGTTAGTAAAAGAAGAACTTCCGCTGACAAAATTCGTTTTAACTACGAATGGTACTTTACTAGACACAGAATGTTCCACCCAAATCATCCAGGGAGGAGTTGATGAGATTGTGGTGAGTTTGAATGTAAGTGATCCCCATACCTATTTTGAAATGATGGGTGTGAATATTTATGAGAAAGTGGTGAGAAATATTATTAATTTTTTAGAACTCAGAAGAAGATTGACGTCGCGGTCACCGAGGGTCAATATTCAATTTATGAAAACTAAGGAAACATCAAACCAAATACGTACATTTTATGCTTTTTGGAAAAGACATCTTTCAAAACAAGATAAGGTCTTCATTAACGAAGTTGTAAGTCATGGAGGTACTATAGACACAGAACCTTTCAGTATTTCTCAAACTGATTTTGCAAGAAGATATCCATGTATGGAACTCTGGACTGTTGTTGCAATAAGAAAAAATGGGGATGTTTACCCTTGTTGTGCAGCATTTTATCTAAAAACAAGCGGGGACGATTTATTACTAGGAAATGTGCGACAAGATTCTCTAAAGAAGATATATTTTGGCAAAGAATCAAAGATACAAGGAATTCGTAGAAATCACTTAAATGGTGAATACAAGAATCTTCCGACCTGCAGGGGGTGTGACACATATAGGCTAACTCCGAATGCTTGGTTCAAGAACAGGATAAATCCATTTGTTAGGAGAAAATGGCTTTGAGGAAAGTCAATGAATACCTAGACGGACAGGTTCCTAGAGAGGTTTTGGAGAGGACGTGTTGTATTTGCAAGTGAATATGCAGACTGTCCTGAGATACTTTTGAGACAAATGTCCAATAATCCAAGGAGTCGAAATCAGAATTATCATAAGATATGAAAATTATGAGTGCTGGTAGATATAATTGGGAGGGTAAAGATAAATAACATCAAACTCACTATAAACATAATTGCTAACCGGATAACTGAAGAAAGTACTTTGAGTGGCGGGGAGAGAATCTTTATTGAATTTGCCAGAAGATGGGCACAGAGAGGTCACCAGATAAATATTTTTACTTCTCGTGAAGGTGGTATTGTTTGTAGTAGATATAATTTAGATAAGGGAGATAATATTCACCTTACTATCTGGTCCGGATGTAAGAATAACAAACATGAATTCTCTTTGTGGTTTTCGGTCTTAGTTTATATTCATAGGACGATTGAGGGAAGTTTGAAGGCAATGAAAATGTCCAAGAGTTTCAATGATCCAAAATCTATTATTTTTTCATCTTCTCCTTTTTGGCCTGATTTAATTCCAGCCTTTATTGTCAAGAAAAGAATGAAAAGGACCAGGTTAATCGTGGGGTTCTATCTTTTTGCTCCCAACCCATTTAAGGGAGGTTATAGGACATCGTATAAGAATAGATTTGAATTTTCCACTTTCAAGGATTGGTCGAGAGCTTTGGTCTTGTGGATTAATCATATACCCGCTTATTGGCAAGTGAAAAAACGTGCCGATCTCGTCTTTGTTACTAATGAGATGGATCGGCATAGGTTTATTAGCCAAAGACTGGTTTCAGATAGAGTCATTGCTGTTCAAGGAGGAGTGGATACAAAGACTCCGATGCTGGTGAGGGAACCGAAAAACAAAGAATACGATGCAGTTTTTATTGGAAGATTCCATCCTCAGAAGGGAGTATTGGAGTTAATTGATATCTGGGGGTATATTTGTGAAATCAGGAAGAATGCCAAGCTAGCCATGATTGGGAATGGGCCACTTGAAAAAGATATTGAAAAGAAAATAAATGATTTTAGTTTGAAAAACAACGTTCATTTATATGGTTTTAAGGATGGGGTGGAAAAAATCAGAATCTTTAAATCGAGTAGAGTAGTGTTGCATCCGGCGGTGTATGATAGTGGAGGGATGGCTGCCTGTGAGGCCATGGTCTGTGGTTTGCCAGGAGTAAGCTTTGATTTACCGGCCCTGAAGACTTAT
>WJOQ01000034.1 GCA_009618505.1 Clostridia bacterium
AACTCCCACTATCGTCTCCTGCAGGATAGAAGATATGTTAGCTATTCTAGTCTGAATGGAACTGCTAAATTTTCTTATCCAAAAACCAAATTTACTGGCAGCAAAGGCAATAATAGGAATGACTATTAGAACAAAAAGGGAAAGCTGCCAATGAATATAGAAGATTAACCCAAAGGCACCTATTAGAATAAGGCAATTGGTAAGGAAATTGACAGTTGTATTAGTGAGGGCATTCTGCAACTGGTCCACATCATTAATAACCCGCGAGATAATCTCTCCGGTCTGTCTCTTTCTATAAAAACTCAAGGAAAGACGCTGCAGGTGCTCATAGACACGATTACGAAGCTCGGTAACTGCTCTAAAACTAATAAGGGATATTAGATAGGTTTGGGCAAAGGAGAAGAGCCCCTTCAAAGCAACTATCCCTATTATCCCCAGAACAATTAAATTTAGCAGCTTAAGATTTTTTTCTCCTAAAATAACCGAATCAATTAAATCCTTTCCAATTATCCAGGGAAGAGCTAGAGTAGTCAAAGTAACTGCCAGAGTAAGAAACAAAACCAACACAAAGAGTAGCCAGTATGGCCTCAAATAGACTAATAAACGACGCCAGGGTTTCATTGCCATTAGAATTCTCTCCTCATCAAAAGATGGCTATATAATTCTTCATATCTATCGAAGATATTCCTCCAGAGAAAATTACGGGCAAAAGACTGGATTCTATCTCCCATTATCTTCCCTTCCCCTTTTTCCACTTTTTGTTTTAAATCCTTCCCTCCTTTAAAGATAACCACACCAGGTGCAGAGCCATAGAACTCCCTCACTCCGAAAAGCCAATGAGGAACAAGCACTGGCACACCGGCAGCCAATGCCTCCAGGATAACCAGGGCAAAGGCTTCCTTGCGGGAAGAGATTAAAAGATAAGTGAAAAGGGGATATATCTTTTCCATCTCTTTTCTATAGCCCAGGAAGATTACCTCTTTTTCTAACTTTAATCTTTTCACTAACTTTTCCAGTTTAGAACGATAGGGACCCCCTCCTACTATAAAGAGCTTAGAAGCAAATCTATATTTAGCCTGCATCTTCACAGCCCAGGCAAAATTCTTTTCCTTAACTAATCTCCCCACCAAACCTATCACTTCACCATCATTCTGATGAGAAGAAAGAGAATGGAAAAACTTCTCTTCTACTCCATTAGAAATAACTACTAATTTACTCTCTTTAATTCCTCCCCGAAGAAAATACTCTTTTTCTTCGGGAGTAAGAGCGACTATGCAGTCTACTCTTTTTAAGAATCTTGCTGCAAGCCAATAGTTGAGATATGGGGGGTGGGTATTATAGCCATGGCAGGTAAAAATAACCGGCTTTCTTGCCAGGTATTTCTTTGCTAAATATGCCATTTCTGCTGAAGCATGAACCTGGACTAAATCCACCTTATTACCAACAGCAAGAATTATCTCCTTTAAGGACTTAACTGAGCCTAATAATTTTAACCCTCGCCAATCTTCTATCTGATGAACCCTAACTGCATCGGGAACTTCCCTTAGCCCCTCACCCGCTGGTGAAGCTAAAGAGACCTGATGCCCTCGTGATAAACCCTGTGCCATTAAGTTAAGAATATGTCTTTCTGTTCCCCCTAAAGACATATAAGGTGTAAGGTGCAAGATATGCATTTTGCTCCTATAAGGCTTCTTCAGAAAATGTGCTTCGGCAGTGATGTGACAAAGGAGATGCCTCAGGACAATCTCGTATTGCGCAATACCCCTCACGCATAACAGAGCTGGTGAATCGTATTTCGTGAATGGTGAATTGTTAATCAAACCTTGCAACCATTTACTTTCTTGTTTGCCATTCACTATTCACTAACGACTATTCACCAATTTCCCACCTCAAGGATGATATCGGCTACTTTATCGGCAGCGCCTTCTGTTGTCCTGGCTATCTTTCTCAGTTCCTCTTTCATTTCGGTGAGTCGTTCGGGGCTTCTTAACAGCCCTATCACCTCTTTAGCTACATCAGCTGGCTCGATTATCCCTCTTATTTCAGGCACAATTTCCCTCTCTGCTCGTATATTAGGTATAGCTGCGAATTTGATGCGCTTACTATATTGCTTTACCATCTGTCTTTTGATAAGAGAACCTATTATTGGCAAACCCCCCACTAATCCTGCCAGGCCGTCCAGGGGTATTGCTTCTGGCTTGTTCAAAGGAATAGCTACTACCATAGGAGTCCCCAGATAGGTTGACTCTAGTGTGTTAGTACCAGGAATGGTTATAATTAAATGAGAAATGTTTATAGCTTCGTATCTCTTTTCTTCAATTACCAAGGCTTTTAAGCCAGATTTAGTAATCAATTTCCATTGACCACTTTCTTTCTTTAATTTGGCCCCTACTCCTGAAAATGTCTTACTTAAACTCTCTTCATCCACAGCATTTAACTCTTTTTTAGAAACAAAAGGAGAAAGTATTAGAAGAAATTGGCTTGAGGGAAACTTTTTTTTAATGAGCTCGGCTGCCTTTAAAAAAAAGGGAGTCATATACCTTATCTCCTCCAGTCTACTTCCAGGGAGAAAAGAAATAACCAAATACCCAGGAGCAAGTCCCCAATAGTTGAATGTTTCTTTAGCAGACATCTTCACTCTCATTCCATCTTTGGCTAAATCCCCTACTACCACAACTTTCTCTTCTTTGGCTCCCCGGGCGATAAACCTTTCTCTAATAGTCTCGCTAAGCACCATAAATCTCTTAAAATACCTCTTCCATCTTAAATTTTGGATGTAAGCTACAGCGGGTAGCTTTAGACGTTTAGAAAGAAGGAGAGCATGAAAGGGATCCCCTCCTAAGAAAACAATGACTCCTTTCTTTGCCTGGCGAAAAGAAGAAGGTCTGCTGCCTAAAAAAAGATATTTCAAATACCTAGATGGACCCACCACAGAATCTACGGCAGGAATCTCTCCTGCTACTTTATCTTCCATCCCACTGGCATATTGGCAGGGAGGAATAACCACAGTAATTATTGTCTCTTTTTGCTTTTCTTTTAGTTTTTCTGCTGCTGGCTTCACCCATCCCATAAGCTCACCTGGACTATTGGTCACCATAAAAATATGCATTTTAGAAAACCTCAGATTTGAAACCTTTTAGCCAACCAATTATACTTAATCCCTACAGCTCTCTCCAGGCAAAACTCCTGGCAACAAAAACATTTAATACATCTCTTGGTATCAATAATGGGGCAGTCCTTACCCATTTTCATCGCCTCGGTAGGGCAATGTCCAATGCATTCCTCACATTTGGTACATCTATCTTTGTTTATTACAGGTTTAATTTTCAGAACCCAGGGAGCTAGATGCCTGAAAGCAAAAAGAACAAAACCAGGTACTTTATTTAACAGGACGTTAATACTAGAAGCGAGCTGATAATCCTCTATTTTAACCTCACTCAGAGGAGCCCCCTTAATTTCTATTTTCTCTAATTTGCCCTCTCCCAGACCTCTTTCTGCAGCTACTCTGGTAATGTCTATATCAAAAGGAGCGTAACCGATGATATGAGAGGCAACTGCGTCTAGTGCTACAAGATCCTGACTGGCCAAAACCACCCCAATCTTGCGGGGAGGACCAGCCGCTGGTCCATCGCCTTCCATCCCCACAATCCCATCCATTATAGCAAGGTCTGGTTTAATCACAGCAAAAATATCAATCATTAACCTGGCAAAGTCCTCTGGACGAGGAACCAGCCGGTGAAGTTCTTTTTTATGAAATCCAGGAATACAACCATATAGGTTCTTGATAGCACCGGTAAAGAGGGTGAAGTTGTGGGTTTTTAGTTTAGGGAGAGAAATGACTATATCTGACTCTAAAACCTCTCCGGCCAGGTGTAAAACAGGTACCTGTTTATTCTGAGAATTATCAATTCTTTCCACCTTATGAAAATTAATAACTTTAGCTCCTTCTTCTTTAGCTGCTTTTTTAAGCCCAGTTACATGCCAGGCTTTCTCTATATCCTTATAGGCAATCCCAGGTGCCTCTCCTACTATAACTTCTCCTTTTACCTCTTTAACTGCCCTGATTACTGACCTGAGAAGAGCCGGATGAGTAGTCACTGCTTTTTCTGGTGGATCAGCATTTAACATATTCACTTTCAAGAGAACTTTCTGACCAGCTTTTACCACTCTATCTAAACCACCTATTAAGGAAAGACTCTCTTTGACTGCTCTGTCTATTCTCTTTTGCTCATAGTCACTACATTTCACTATCGAAACAACGCTCAAGTTATTCCCCCAAAATCGTAATTGACTAAAATATAAAATAGGGACAGCGACCA
>WJOQ01000190.1 GCA_009618505.1 Clostridia bacterium
TCTTCACCTTTATGGGGACCTGGAACGAGTTTCTTTGGCCCTTGATCGTGACCAACAAGGAAGATATGTTTACCTTACAGATAGGTCTTGTATCCCTTCAGACGGTTTTTTCTACCGATTATGGACTTCTCATGGCGGGGGCAGCCTATTCTGCTATTCCTATGTTCATAGTCTTCCTTGCTTTTCAAAAGTACTTTGTAAAGGGAATAACTATTGGGGCAATAAAGGGTTAGTAAAAAAATAACCTAACGTAGCTGAGGTTGACAGTAAAAAAGGGGGTAGAAAGAAGTTTAGAGGTTTTGGAAAAAATCCCTCCAAAAGATCTCGTTATAGAGGAGACAAGCAATGCCCGAATTTTTAAACAGCATGGAATGGTATTATCTTGCCGAGGAAAAGGATGCAGTTCCATCCCTTTCCTTTAAAGGCAGGTCAAAGGAAGATTTTGAAAGATGGTATAGTGAGCTGAAGGCTAAGTTGTTAGAGCTTTTAGGGAAGTTTCCAGAAAAAGTTCCCTTGGAGCCAGATAAGCTGGGAGAAGAGGACTGTGAGGATTTTATTCGGGAAAAGTACACCATTGCTACGGAAAAGAATATGCGCTTACCCCTTTACCTGCTTAAGCCTAAGAATATTCCTCCAGGAGAGAAGCTTCCGGCAATTCTTTGTTGTCATGGCCATGGTTCCTTTGGCAAGGATTCAGTAGCTGGAATAACTCTTAACCAGCCAGAAAGAGAAAGGAACATAAGGGAGCTTAATTACAACTATGGCGAGCAAATGGCTAGAAAGGGCTACATAACCATCTGCCCAGATTTCAGACCTTTTGGCGAAAGAGTTGCTTATACCGAGCCTTGCGCCAACCTGGACAAATGTAACCTCTATTTCATCAAGGGTCTTCTCTTAGGTCAGGTGCTTTTAGCCAGAAATATCCATGATGGAATGTGCGTTCTTGATTTTCTCTTAACTCAAAAGGAGGTCGATACAAAGAGAATTGGATGTATGGGACTTTCCTTTGGGGGAACGATGACTACCTATATCTCCGCCTTGGATGAGCGAATAAAGGCCGCCGATATCATTTGCTATCTCACGACAACGCGCCACTATGCTATCGAGACGCCTAACTTCTGTGGCTCTCAATTTGTTCCTTACTTATATAAATATGCTGATGTAGCTGATATTGCTGGTTTAATCGCTCCCAGGCCGCTTTTGGTGGAAAGCGGAGTGAACGATACCTGCTTTAAGTTTGAGTTCTCTAGAGAAGCTCACCAGCATTTAAAGAGGATATATAAAGCGGTAAGAGCTCTAAATAGACTTGAATTTGATATCTTCCTAGGGGAGCATTCCTTTGCTGGAAATAAAGCTTTCCCCTTCTTTGATAAATACTTGAAGTAACAAGAATATATATAAAAGTCAAGGAGAGTGATATGAGACTAAAGTTAGGAATTGTCACTTACAACGTAGCTAAGGATTGGGATGTCGACACAATAATTAATAAGTGCTCGGAGTTAGGTTATGAAGGGGTAGAGCTCAGAGCTACCCATTTCCATGGAGTGGAAGTGAGTCTATCTAAGACAGAAAGGCAAAATATAAGGAAAAGATTTGAGGACTCTTCGGTTGAGCTTGTTGGATTGGGATCTGCCTTTGAATATCATTCACCGGTAAAGCAAGAGCTGAGAAAAAATATAGAGGGAACAAAGGAGTATGTAAGGTTAGCCCGTGATGTGGGAACAAAGGGAATAAAAGTCAGGCCAAATGCCTTTCCAAAAGGAGTTTCCCGGGAAAAGACCATCGAACAGATAGGTCTTTCCTTGAGAGAATGTGGGGAATTTGCCAAGGACTATGGGATTAAGATCAGACTTGAAGTTCATGGAATGGAGACCTGTCATGTCCCTTACGCAAAGCAGATGATTGATATTTGTGATAATTCCAATGTTTATGTCTGCTGGAATTCCAATCCTACTGATATAGATGAAAATGGCTCTATAAAAAAGAACTTGGATCTGGTGAAGGATAAAATCGATATTGTCCATATGTCCGAACTCTGGACGGAATACCCTTATAAAGAACTCTTTTCTCTCCTGAAGGATATGGGGTATGAGGACTTTTGCCTGGCGGAGATACCAGAGAGCCCTGAGCCCGATCGGATACTGCGGTATTACAAAAAGTTATTCAATTGCTTGCAGTAAGACAAAGGAGTGTATTTTGATAAAATTGGGAATATGCAACGAAACATTTAAAGAGAAAGGTGAATTCTGGCCCTTAGAGAAAATTATGGAGTACATCTCAAAAGTCGGTTACCAGGGATTGGAAATTGCCCCCTTCACCTTAGCTTCCTCAGTAGAGAGAATTTCCCCTGCCAAGAGAAGGGAGATTCGTCTGTTAGCTGAGGATTATGGTTTAGAGATAATTGGCCTTCACTGGCTCCTAGCCAGTCCTAAAGGACTTTCCATCACTTCAGCGGATAAAGGGATAAGGAATCGAACAGCAGAATATCTCAAGAGCTTGATCGATTTCTCTTCTGAGATAGGAGCAAAACTCCTTGTCTTTGGTTCGCCCAAGCAGAGGAATATAGAGAAGGACTCAAGTTATGAGGAGGCAAGAAAATGGGCAAAGGAGGTCTTTGTTAAACCCTTGGATAAGGCAAAAGAGCGGGGAGTGACCATTTGTGTGGAGCCATTAGCCAGACGTGCGACTAACTTCATTAACACCACTGAGGAAGCTGTTTCCTTCATCAAGGAAATCAATCATCCAAATTTTAAGCTTCATTTGGATGTCATGGCGATGAGCGATGAAGGAAAGTCAATTCCCGAGATAATAAGGAAGAACCGGAAGCACCTCTTTCATTTTCATGCCAACGACGCCAATAGTTTGGGACCGGGCTTTGGAAAGGTAGACTTTGGTCCAATAATCAAGATTTTGAAGGAAGTTAAATACTCAGGATTTATTAGCGTTGAGGTCTTCGACCTTTCACCTGGATCGAAAAGGATCGCCGAGGAAAGTATTTATTATTTAAAGAGATTCCTTTGAGGGATGCTGATAAAAAGAAGGTCATCTAATGACTTCGAGAGAGCGATTTCGCGAATCCCTTTTATTTGGAGAACCTGATAGAATTCCTTTTAATCCTGGAGGACCAAGAGAGTCTACTCTGGCTGCTTGGCATACGCAGGGATTGCCAAAGGGGGCTAACTATTATGAAGCCCTTCTCGAAATCCTAGGAATAAAGGAAAAAGCACTCCCCTATAAATCTGTGCTAAATTTGGGAGTTGATTTCAGAATGGTTCCTGGGTTTGAGGAGAAGGTCCTTGAACATAAGAATGGCCACTATATAGTCCGGGACTGGATGGGAGGCATCACGGAGATATCCGATAAATATGACTACACCTACATTCGCTCAGCCAAGGACTTCGTAACCCGCAGGTGGCTCAAGTTTCCCGTAAAGACGCGCAAAGACTGGGATGGGAAGATGAAATGGCGTTATAACTCAAGTAGTCCTGGCCGCTATCCAAAGGATTTTGAGAACCGATGCAAGCTCTTAAAAAATCGGGATTATCCCATTGGCTTTAATCTAAGCGGTGCCTTCTGGCAACTGAGGGAATGGTGTGGGTTGGAAAATTTATGTGTGTTCATGATCGGGGATCCTGGATGGGTGAAAGAGATGATTGGTTTCTGGGCTGACTTTATCTCCAGAACGATGGCTCCAATATTAGAGAAGGTTGAGGTTGATTATATTGTCATTTCTGAGGATATGGCCTATAAGGCCCACAGCATGATTTCTCCGATGATGACCCGTAAGTTTCTTTTACCTGTCTACAACCGTTGGGTGAAACAAATTAGGGAAAGTGGTTGCCCTATAGTAGCGATGGACTCAGATGGCTATATCGGAGAGTTAATTCCCATCTGGATTGACGCAGGGTTTAACTGCTGTGAGCCAATGGAGGTTGCTGCCGGAAATGACGTCGTAGATTACCGTAAAACTTACGGAAAAAAGATGGCCTATAGAGGCGGAGTCGATAAAAGAGCCATAGCTAAAGGAGGAAAGATAATGGAGGAAGAGGTTAGACGAGTCGTACTGCCTTTGCTAAAAGAGGGAGGGTTCATTCCCTCCTGCGATCACGGCGTGCCACCTGATATCTCCTGGCCTAATTTCATCGAATATTCGCGTCTTTTGGCAAAGTTAACAGGATGGATCTAAGAACCCCAGTCCAGATATTTGAGCTCTCTTTCCCTAAATTTCATAGATCAAAAAAAATGAACCATATCAAGACAAGGAGAAAAAAGTGAAAAAGGTTAGGCTAGGAGTAATCGGCGTGGGAGGAATGGGCCAGGAACACCTTAAGGGCATCAAGGATGTTTCTGAGGCTCAGCTTACTGGAGTCTCAGATGTCGATCCAGAGATAATGAAGAAGATCGGTGAGGAATACAAGGTACCCGGCTTTATGAATTATGAAAAGCTTCTTGAAAGCAATCTGGTTGATGCAGTCATTATTGCCACACCTCATTATTTTCACCCTGAGATAGGAATAGCCGTAATGAAAAGGGGAATTCACTGCCTTTCAGAAAAGCCAATCGCTGTATCCGTATCTGCTGCAGATAAGTTTATAGAACAAGCTAAAAAAACCGGCGTAGTATTCGCCGTGATGCACCAAGAGAGAAGCTCACCTGAAGTAAGATTAGCCAGGCAGATTGTGGAAAGTGGAAGATTGGGGCAGATAAGGCGAACCTGTATGATTGAGCCAAATTACCGGTCTCAGGCCTATTACGATAGCTCTAGCTGGCGGGCAACCTGGAAAGAAGAAGGAGGAGGAGTGCTCATAAATCAGGCTCCTCATGGGATAGACTTATTTCTTCTCTTGGGAGGTATACCTAGCAGAATCACAGCAAAAGTGCGCACTCGACTCCATAACATAGAGGTGGAAGACGAAGCGGCCGCCCTTTTGGAGTACTCAAACGGAGCCTGGGGCTACTACTACACCACCACCAATGAAGCTCCTGCCACAACCTTTATGGAAATTTCTGGTGACAATGGAAAGATGGTCTATCAAAATAACTCGCTCAAGCTTTATTCTGCAAAAACGTCGATCCAGAAGTTTACCTTCTCTACAAAGGAAATGTGGGCAAGTCCGGAGGTGGTTGAGGAGAAGCTAGAGCTTCCCCAGTGTGAGACCGGAAATAAGGCAATCATACGAAATTTCTGTCGCTCCATCCTTTTCCAAGAAAAACTGATCACTCCAGGAGAAGAGGGTATCTGGAGCGTTGAATTTCTGAACGCCCTTATCCTCTCCGGCAAAAAGGATAAAGCCGTTGACATTCCTATCAATAGACAAGAATATGAAGGTCTTTTAAGCGGATTAAAGAAGCTCTCCTGTAAGAAGACGGTAAAGGAGATCAAAAGGATTACCGATCCGCAGCTCAAATAAGAAAAGGAGGAGACAATGTTTTTATCAGGTATTGCTGATGAGGCAGGTCCAAACATTGAGATACAAATTAAGGCACATAAGGAACTGGGTTGGAACTACATTGAGATTCGCAACGTTGATGGCAAGAATCTTACTGACATCAATAAGGCCAAGTTCAATGAGATCACTGAAAAACTTGATGAGGCAGGAATTCAGGTCTGCTGTTTTGCCAGTGAAATTGCCAATTGGGCACGCAAGATTTCGGGGGATTTTGCTCTTGATGTCGAAGAATTAAAACGAGCCATTCCTCGAATGCATCATCTCGGTACCAAATACATTCGGATAATGAGCTATCCCAATGCCAACTGGAACAAGAGTGATTGGAGAAAAGAGGTGATGAGGCGACTTAAGAAACTAGCCCGGATAGCGGAAGATGGGCAAGTAATCCTTGCTCACGAGAACTGTAGCGGTTGGGGTGGTCAAGGCCCAGAGGGGGCACTGGACATTATACAGACAGTGAACTCACCCAGTTTAAAATTTCTTCTCGATACAGGCAACAAGCCGTATAGCCAGGGAACTGTCTGGGATGTCTATCAGAAGATAAGAGAATACATTGCTCATGTGCATATTAAGGATTATCGAGGAAAAGAGGGAAATAGGTTTGTCTTTCCGGGGGAGGGAGATTGCCAGGTAAGAAAGATAATCAAGGATTTGCTTTCCTCCGGATACGAAGGAGGCTTTTCCATCGAGCCTCACTTAGCCTCTATAATTCACCTTAATAAAAAAGCTGAGGACCCAGAGACCGCCTATCGCCTTTACCTGGAATACGGAAGAAAAGCGCAGGACTTGGTGACAGAGGCAAAAAACAGATAAGAGAGGCCGTGAGGGACCATTTCAATAATGTAGGACGAAGAATAATAAAAAATCTAGAAAATAAAGAATAATTGAATGAAAGTAAAAATTTTTGAAACAAAAAAGGAAATGGGAAAAGCTACTGCTGAAAAAGCGGCAGAGATTCTAAATGAGGCAATAAACGAAAAAGACGAAGCAGTCTTTGTGGCAGCTACCGGGGCATCTCAATTTGAGTTTTTGGAGAATCTTACGAGTATACCTTCAATTGATTGGTCAAAAACAACTATGTTTCACTTAGATGAATATATAGGTATTGCAGAGGATCATCCAGCAAGTTTCAGAAAATATTTGAAGGAAAGATTAATTAATAAGGTGCATCCTGGAGCTGTTTATTTAATCAAAGGAGACTCTGAAGACCCAGAGTCAGAATGTGAACGCTTGAATAAGATAATTAGCAAGAAAGAAATTGATGTTTCCTTTGTAGGAATTGGTGAAAATGGACATTTGGCCTTCAATGATCCTCCCGCAGATTTTCACACTGAAAAACCATATATTGTGGTTGAACTTAATGAAGCCTGCAGGAGACAACAGCTTGGTGAAGGATGGTTTAATGGTCTCGAGGAGGTACCATATAGAGCGATTTCCATGTCCATTAAACAGATGATGAAATCCAAGAACATAATTTGCACTGTTCCGGATGCTCGTAAAGCCCAAGCTGTCAAGAATTGCCTTGAAGGTGTTGTTTCTCCAGAACATCCTGCTTCCGTATTGAGAAAGCATAAAAAGGTGTTTGTATTCTTAGATAAGGACTCAGCTAAGTTGCTTAAGAAACGTAAACCCAATGGTTAAAAAGGAGGGAGTATGCCTGAGAAAGAACTTATTGCATTTAAAAACGCAAAGATAATAACGCCAGTGAGAATTGTAGATAATGGTGTATTGGTAGTTAGTAGTGGTAAAATCTCTTATGTTGGCACCCAAGATGAAATTAAGATTCCTAAGAATGCAAAGATAATAAATCTTACCGGTAAATATTTAACCCCTGGGTTCATTGACATGCATCTTCACGGTGGAGGTGGAGCAGACACTATGAATGCAACAGAAGAGGCCATAGAGAAGATATCGGTTGCCCATGCTAAAGGAGGTACAACCTCCATTGTTCCCACCACCACATCTGCTCCCATAGATGATATAATAAAGACGATTAAGGTTATAGAATTGGCTAAAGAAAGGATATTACCTGGAGCACAGGTTTTAGGCGCTCATATAGAGGGGCCATACTTTTCCACAGAGCAAAAAGGGGCACAGAACCCAAAGTACTTAAAAGAACCAAGACCGGAGGAGTATCTAAAACTTTTGGATGAATATGATTGTATTCTCAGGGTTTCCGCAGCTCCTGAATTAGAGGGAGGACTGGAATTAGGACGAGAGTTAAGGAAACGTGGAATTGTAGCATCAATTGCTCACACTAATGCAACTTATGAAGATATCCTTGCGGCTATCGATGCGGGCTACACTCATGTAACGCATATGTACTCAGGAATGTCAGGGTTAAAAAGAATTAATGCATATAGGATCTCTGGTGTCATAGAATCAGCCCTTTTATTAGATGAGCTAACCACAGAGGTAATTGCGGATGGACATCATTTGCCTCCCAGTCTTATCAAGCTAATAATAAAAACAAAAGGTCTGGATAAGGTATCAGTCATAACAGATGCTATAAGTGCCGCTAAGTTAGGGCCGGGTAAATACTCTGTTGGAGGACTGGATGCCATCGTTGAGGCTAATGTGGCCAAAGAGTTTGAAATCCCGGAGGAAGAGGGAAACTATGTGGCCAAGCTTTTAACTCGCGATGCTTTTGCCGGGAGCGTGACTACGATGGATAGGTGCGTAAGAAATATGGTCAAATTTGTGGGATTGTCAATACAAGATGCAGTTAAGATGGCCACCATAAACCCAGCTAGGATAATAGGCATAGATGATAAAAAGGGAAGCTTAGCAGAGGGAAAGGATGCCGATATACTCATCCTTGCTGAGGATGTAAATGTCATTATGACGATGATCGGGGGAAGGGTAGCATATGAGAAGCAATAAAATTAGATCTTTTTGTTTAAGAAAAAAAGCTAGAAATAAGGCCAAAGGGGAGATGAGAAACAGGCAGGCCGGTTAGCTGGAAAAACGGAAAGCTTCAGAAAGGGCTACCCAAAGACGAAATATTTTGCTGTAATGTCTCCTGAGAATCCCCATAAAATCGTGGGGCTAACCTATTTTCTCTCTTGTCCTCCCCTGTCTCAGTAGTGCGGATGTCATCTGGGCGCCCTTCTTTTTCATCAATCACCTTATTTTATCTATATCTTAGATCGCGGTTAATTACACACTGAAAGATCAAAGTTGTTTTTTAATCGAAGAATACCTTTTTTTATGCGGGAGTCCTATTATTACCACTCTTTAGGTGCTATTGCCTTTGCTTTTTTTGCTGGCCTTTCGGCAAACTTTTTCCCGATAATAGCCAGAAAATTGGGGGCCAGTTCTTTTCAAATGGCACTCATTAGTTCTGCTCCTTTTATGGGAGCTTTATTTACTCTCTATTGGGCACGCCTTTCCAGCAATGCGGTTAGCCAAATAGATTTTCTTGTGAAAGTAAAGTTATTGGCAAGAGTGGTTATCTTATTTGCTTTTTTGGCTATCAGCCCCTGGATTTTCATTCTTCTTGTCTTTCTCAACTCCTTGCTGGAACAGGCAGGCAGTCCTGCTTACGTAGGAATTATGAAGAAGATTTACTCTGATGATTTTCGCGGCAGGGCCATGGGTTATGCGGGAATGGAAATGGCTATAGTAGCTATATTCGCTTCCTATTTAGGGGGTTTTCTTCTCGATCATTTTAGCTACCGTTATATATTCCCCCTGGGCGCTATGTTTGGTATTCTTTCCGTGGCTTTCCTTGGTAGGATTAAAGTAAAGAAAGAGAATATAAAGCAGCAGAGAAAAAAGCAGGGAATTTTGCCCAAAGAAATTCTGGAAGTATTCAAGAAAGACAGGCCTTTTGCTTTATTTCTGATGATCTTCTTTATTCAAGGTTTTGCTAACCTTATGGTCATGCCTCTCTATCCTATTTTTCTGGTTGACTATTTGGGGATATCCAATACTTCTATGGGAAAGTTGGTCAGTCTTTCCTCAATTTTCCTCATATTTTCCTATTTCTTTTGGGGCCATTATATTGATAAGAAGGGTGCTTGTCGTTCCCTGGCTCTGAGTTTTTTCCTGGTAAGCTTCATTCCCCTTTGCTACGTTTTTGCTTCCACTATCTGGTATATTGTTCCTGCCAGTATCATATCTGGGTTTACCTTAGGAGCAGGGGAGCTATCACGAGTTCACTTTATTACCAGAAGAGCCAAAAGCAGAGATGTTCCTACCTACCGGGGTATAGATTTTACTCTTATGGGATTGAGAGGTATCACTGCTCCCTTTCTGGGAGTGATCCTGATGCGTTGGATAGATATAAGATCCGTATTTATTCTTAGCTTCTGCCTGATTGCCATTTCTTCTTTGGTGATGTTTTTGTCGAATCGTTATTATTTTTCTCTTCTTTGTCAACAAATGAAGAATATCTATGAAAAAGCATGTAGATACTAAATCTTGCAAAGCAACAAAAAAACAACTAATAGAAGCAGCTAATAGATTGCTTAATTGCTTTGAGAATTTAGATATATGGCCAAAATTATCTGTCGCCATCTCTAAGAAAACCTGGTACGTTGCGCCAGTAGATGATACTACAAGAGATGCAATCAGACATTTGGGCAAGCTAACCGGGGCTATAAAGAGTGGATAAATACAATCTGCGTAGGAATGAAATAGTAATAGAGAAAATACGGGAGAGGAGTCTTTATGAAAAAAAAGCCTATATATGCTAAATCTTGCAGATCAGCGCTGCTGGTTATCGACATGTTAAATGGGGTCATTGAACCGTCTCCTTGCCGGTCAAGACGAGGTAGCCCAGAAGGAGCGAACTATGGGCAATACTCCCAAAAACAAGTATAGCGAGGTGCAGCGGACAGTCAAAGAAGGCTTGATGATTATTCTGGTAGAAGCCGATTATATCTTGGAAGAGCAGGAATTGACCGAGCTAAGCCACCTCAAATCAGAATTTAGCTCTCCTGCTCAAAAAAAAGACGCTCATAGAGGCTCATACAGGGACTTTCTCAAGACAAGGCAACCTATATGACCCAGGGAAAAACAGGACTCGTCTATCAAAGTAATTTTATCAAGCTAGTTCTTTATTATAGAGATTTTGAAAGAGGGTAGCTATGACTAATCGGCAGATAGGGAAAATTCGGGATTGCCTGGCTGCTATCTGGGAGCAGGTAGAAATGTTATCTTATTACGGAAGTTTGCTTGAGCAACGAAAACCAAGATTGGAAGAAATCGAAGGCCGGGTTTTGCAGATTAGAGATATTTTGAAGGATGAGAAGAAAGGGCTTGAGGAAAGGTCAGGCAAATCGAAGTCGAAAATCAGGGATTCCCTGATTGCCCTTGATAATAAAAAGAGGCTAATTATGACTGATCAGCAGATAGAGAAAATCCGGTTCTGTTTAGTTGTGATTATGCGGCGAGTAGAATTTATGTCCTGTCAGGGAAGTTTGTCTGAGCAACGAAAAGAAAGCCTAGAGGAGATCAAACGTCAAGTTTTAGAGATTAAACATATTTTAAGGGGGAGTTATGGAAGGCATAGTCAAGTGGTTCGATAGTAAGAGGGGCTTTGGGTTTATCGAGTCTGAGGGGAAGGATTATTTTGTTCACAGATGGGACATTGAGGAAAACTCAAAAATAGAGAAAGGAGATAAAGTTTCCTTTGAGCCTGAAGAAAGCCCGAGAGGGATAAAAGCGGTAAAAGTGAGGAAAATTGACTGACTTTTTTAGAATAGAGTTGAGCAGTGAAAGGAGAGAGATTAATGAGAAGAAAGAAGAATAAGAGTCTAATTCTTTTACTTCTTTGTTTATTTTTTATTGTGTGCTTGAGTGTCAATACAGCTAGAGCAGATTTAGTAGTCAAGATAGGTTATGTGAACCTGGCGAGGATTTTCCACGGATATGAAAAGACCAAGGAACTGGAAGCGAAACTGAAGATGGAGAATGAAGCTGATCAGAAGATGCTTAGCGAAAGAAGACAGATGATAGAAAAAGAGATAGATAGACTTAAAGAAGAGCTGGAAACGCTGGGATTGATGTTCTTAGAATCTGCTAAGGAGAAAAAACAGGCAGAGATAGAAGGTAGGGCTGAAGAATTGTATGAGTTCAGTGCATACATTGAGCAGCGAAACCAGGAGAGGGATGCTAAGTATACGGATGGGATTCTAAAGGACCTCGAGTTAAAGCTACCTTCGATAATAAAGAATATTGCGGAGAAAGAAGGGTATAGATTTGTCTTTGACCTGAGGTCTTTATTTTATGTTACCCGAGAGGAAGAATTTGACCTTACAGATAAAGTGCTGGCTCGATTAAATGAAGATTATAGGTCAGAAACCAAGGAATAACTCGTGAATCAAAATTCGTGATGCGTCGTGCGTGATGCGCATTGCGCAATACGAAATACGATTCACCAGATACAGCGACAGAAGAAATTGTCCTGGGAGGTCTCCCCTGAGGGGAGACGTTTCCCCCCTGTGAGGAAAAATAACAACCGGGACTGCTTTATCAAAAGCTGGCACCCCCTAGCTTGTGACCATTTTTACCACTGTTCGGCACTAAGGCAGTCCCGGAAATTGAGAGGAAATAAAATAATGAGTGAAGAAAAAGTGTATCGAGGAATAGTCAGGGCCTATGATGAAAGAAAGGGGTGTGGTTTCATAGCCAGGGAAGGTAAGCAGGGAGAACTCTTTTTCCACGTTTCAGACCTACTGGACC
>WJOQ01000065.1 GCA_009618505.1 Clostridia bacterium
CTGCCCTGAGGCTCTGGTCCGCAGGCTCCTCCACCTAGAGAAAGAAGAAAGGAAAAGCTTCATTTCTTAATGAGAATTTGAAAATTTAAGGCAAGCAAACCCGAAAAAGGCTCCGGTAGATTCACCTCCACCGAAATAACCGCTTACCGAGGCATCCTCAGGCTTTCTAGCCTGGGCCTCAAGGTGGCCTATTTTTAGCCGGGGGTAAGGGAGCGAAGAGCCTAGCTAGCCTTGCCATACTTGCCTTAATGGGAAAGGTTTTAATAAAGGAGGAAAAAGCGAGTATGAGCGGAAAGGAGGTGAGAAATAAGAGAGAAAATAGGATCATTAGCTTGGGAAAGGAAAGCTTTATAAAAAAAGAATGTTGAAAAATTAACTTCTCTTTTGGGAGCTTTCCACGGAAGAATGAACCAATCAACTGAACTATGACAATCTGGAGTGAAAAATGATCAAAATAAAACAGCGAATCATTCCATACCTTTTTATTTCACCCTTTTTTGTAATGCTTGGAATCTTTATGATGGTACCTTTAGGGTATGGATTTTGGATGAGCTTAAATGAGGTCTATATGGGAAGACCTATGGAATTTGTTGGATTAGTTAATTTTTTACGTGTATTTTCAAGTACGAAATTTTATCATTGTTTAAAAGTCACAGCTCTGTACACCCTGGGCCAAGGGAGTCTGCATTTATTACTTGCCTTGGGGGTAGCCTTAATGCTTAATTTGAAATTTAAGGGAAGAATGACTTATAGATCTATCTTTTTTTTACCTGTCATTACCTCCTTTGTAGTGGCAGCAATGTTTTGGAGATTGCTTCTAGATGAGCATATAGGATTAATAAACACAGTATTGAAAACAACAATGGGTCTTCCTGGCTACAAATGGTTAGAAGACTCAAAGCTTATTTTACCTAGCGTGATATTTGTCGGCATTTGGAAATGGTTCGGGTTTCAAATGATTATTCTTCTTGCTGGCTTACAGAGTATTCCCAGCGAATTATACGATGCAGCAAAGATAGATGGGGCTACTTCTTTTCAGACTACTCGATATGTAACCCTCCCCCTGTTGTTTCCTGTGGTTTTCTTTTGCATTGCTATCATATTAATTGGCGATTTTATGCTTTTTGATATACCTTTCATCTTACTTGGACATACAGGAGGCACTGGTGAAAGTGCTTTATCCTTGGCTATGTATTTGTATAGAAGCGCATTTTTGAATTTTAAATTAGGATATGGAGCAGCTTTGGGATACGTTTTTGCACTCTTAGTAATAGGTGTTAGTCTGTTATACGTACAAGCTTTAGGTAAAAAAGCAGGATTGACATAAGATTAAGAACATTTCATAACATCAGAACTTCACCAGAGTTTTCTTAATGGTTCTCTATGGAGAGGGGTCAAAATATAGCAACCGTAATCTTTACAGTAGACAAGGCGCAGGAGAAATTCTGCAACTACTAATTTACAGTTCTTATCGAACCCTTGAAAGCTTAAACCTTTTCCTCGTAGAGTGAGGCGTATCCCAATAATATTGAGTGTTTTGAATACATAAGAAAGGGGTAGCGATGAAAACTAAGATAAATCGGATAGTGATATATGCAGTTTTGACCTTAATAGGTGTCTCTACGTTGATTCCCTTCCTTTTTGCAGTATCTTCCTCTTTTAAACCACAAAGTTGTCTATTCGAACGCTCAATTCTAACAATCAAAGACTTTACGTTAGACAACTATATACGTTTATTTGTCACTACATCTTTCCCAAGATGGCTTTTTAATAGCACAATCGTAGGTGTAAGTTTTTCTTTATTGTCGCTTTTTTTCTGCTCACTAGCTGGTTATAGCTTCGCGAAATACGATTTTTTAGGTAAAAATGCGCTGTTTCTTATAGTAATAGGTTCAATGACTATTCCACCTTGGGTAATGATAGTTCCTCTTTTTACGTGGTTTACGAGACTGAGGTTAATTAATACCTATTGGGCCTTGATTCTCCCCGGTAGTGCTAGCGGTTTTGGTATATTTTTAATGAGGCAGTACATTCATGGTATACCTTCAGAGATACTCGATAGTGCAAGAATAGATGGTTGTTCTGATTTTCGGATTTACTACCAGATAGTACTGCCTCTTATTAAACCTGCTTTGGGAGCCTTAGGTATATTTGTTTTTATGAATTCTTGGAATAACTTTATCTCCCCTCTTGTTTTTATAAGGACTCCTGATATGTTTACTATACCGGTGGGTCTTGCCGCATTCGTAGGACAGAACAACCCTGAGTTCAGCTTGTTAATGGCCGGAGGAATGATTTCGGTGATTCCAATTCTAATTATTTTTCTAATTATGCAGAAGCAATTTGTAGCAGGGCTTACTTTAGGAGCCGTAAAAGAGTAGTAGAAGTAGATGTCGAGGAGGTGATAGGGAATGACTTAATTAGTAGAGGTATAAAGGAGATCTTCAAGATAGTCAATAGGGTGAGTTTGTCAGGTAAAAAGAGGTAATTTTATATAATTAGGAGATAAGAAATGATGAACAAAAAGATAGTAATATGCGTGGCAACTCTGGTGGGGATAATGTTAGGAGCTGGTTGCGGTTTCTCTGCTCAAAAAGAGCTTACAGTATGGGGATGGGATTTTCGAGCAACAAAAGATATTGCTCCCCAGGTAAAACAATTTGAAGCGTTACATCCAGAGGTGAAAATAAAAACGATCAATATAGCTCCTGAGGATCTTCATCATAAAGTAATGATGGCTTATCTATCAGGTACAGGAGCACCAGATGTGACTTTTGAGGTTGATACCAATGCTCGTAAATATTATGGGACCAACACTATCTATACATTTGATGATGTTATACCAAATTTTAGAGATATTTTTGTCAAAGCCATTAGCTATCGCTGGACATATGAAGACCATTTGTGGGGAGTACCTTATGATATGGGAACATTTCTTATATTTTATAGAAAGGATATTTTTGATGAGGCAGGAATTGAGTTCCCTGGCGATTGGCAGGAGTTTGTAGAGGTAGGCAAAAAGATAACCATACCTGGAAAGCGATATATGGTTGCTTGGGATGGAGGTAAAGTAGCACCATTGGTTCAAAGTAGAGGAGGAAAGATTACCAACATAAAGAATGAGGTTTTGTTTAATAACCCAATAACAGCTGATATATGTCAGTACTTAGTTGATATGGTCCACAAGCACAAGATTGCGGAGTACACCAATTTATATAATGTTGCGGCTTGGGTAAAAATTAAAGAGGATAGATGGGCAACGATACCTGCGTGGTATTGGTATCAGAGCTACGCACTCAAAGACATGGCCTACAAGCCTGAGTTAGTAGGGAAGTGGAGAATTGCCAGGATGTTGCCATGGAAAAAGGGCGACCCTCCTACAGGAGCAGGTTTTACCTGTGGTGGAATATGGTTAGTTTCCACACAGACAAAATATCCCAAGTTGGCTAAGGAGTTTGCTGCATCCTTGGGGACAAAAGAAGCCCAGGTTAGCCAAGCAACCAGAAGGGGGATACTTCCAGTTAACATTTTAGCTCTTCAAGAGCTATCAAGATGGCAAGATCCTTTCTTTGGGGGACAGAAACCATATAAAATAGCTTTAGAGGAAATGAAAGATTGTCCTACCATGGAATTTGGAAGTAAATATCCTGTTATAGACCCGGAGCTGACGGTGGCAGTGGATGCAATGATGTACGAAGATGTGCCTGTTAAGAAAGCTTTGGATGATGCTGAAAAAAGGGCAAAAGAGGAACTGAGATAATAATAGAAAAGCGTGGGGTTATAAATAGTCATCAAGGGATGGAGAATATAACTGAGTTTACTTAAAGAAGGGGGGATGGGTATTCTGCCTATCCCCTCTTCGACATGGTTCATTTTTCTTTGAAAGTCTCTGAGGAAGAATTTAACTATCAAACACTCTTTTCTAATCACTCTTTCAACTCTAGCAATAAACCTATTTTTCACTATGCGAGTGTCACTCCCCTCATAAAAAACTAGAGCTAATTTAATTTTTAACCCAAAATACTAAAGTACTCTCTAAATTTAGGAGGTAATGACTATGACTTTAATTTTGGAAAATGAAAAATTAAGAATTGAATTTGATAAGACATCGGGGACTATTATCAAACTTCTAAATAAAGCAACTAACTGGCAGATAATTCAGCAGCCGAAGTTAGCTATGGGAATTCGGTTGCTTATTCCCATTCCGGGGTTTAGAAACAACCAGGTGAAAAGTGAACGTCAAAATCTCTCTTCGGTTGAGATAAATGAATCAAAAACTTCAATCACCTTAAAATGGGATGGAATAACCGGGGAAAAATCAGGACCTCTGGATATCTCTGTAGTTCAGAAAATAAGACTCAAAGGTTCAGAATTGGAGTTTAATACTCAAATAGAAAATCGTTCTCCCTACACTATCGAGGAAGGATGGTGTCCATATCTTGGTGGAATTCATAAACCAGGTAGGGATAAATTTGAAGCAATAAGTATGAGTGCACAGGGTTATGCATTCAGAGTGCCATTGGATAAGAGATTTCCTGGAGTTGGTATGTCTCAATCAATGGTTAATGCTGGATATTGGGGTGTTGATTATCCTACAGCAGTAGTCTCATATCCAACATTTTTGTCTATAGCCCCTTTTATATTGTTATGTGATAACTCACAAGGAATTTACATAGGAGTTCACGATAAGCATATGAATGCAGTATCTTTCATAATGGAGTTAAAGCCGGGTTATATAGATTCCATGGATAATATCCCACCGCATACCTCTGAAATCGGCAAAAAGCCCGTTGGTTTTTTGCTTAGTCCTGTTAGGTTTCCATTTTTAAAGTCCGGGGAAAGTATGGAGTTAGCTCCTGTGGTACTACATTTTTATGAAGGCTCCTGGCATAAGGGAGTAGATCGTTATGTGAGCTGGCGTAATAGTTGGTTTAAGAGATTACCCGCCCCTAAGTGGATAGATGGGGTAGATGCCTGGCTTACTCTTCACATCAATTCTCCAGAAGACTGCTGTAGGTATAAATACAAAGAACTTGTAAGTATATGCAAAGAGGCAAAAGAAAAAGGAGTAGGAGTACTTCAGTTAATTGGATGGGCAAAAGGTGGGCAGGATAGTCATGTTCCATGCCACGACCCAGATCCCAGATTGGGTGCAAGAGAGGAGTTTTGTGAGGCTCTCCGTAAGATAGAAAAAGATATAGGTATAAGGGTCCTTTTGTTTTCTAAATTCACCTGGGCAGATAGAACCACTTCCTGGTTTCGTAATAAGTTAATTAAGTTCGCTGTTAAGGACCCTTATGGTGATTATCCTGTGCATCCGGGCTACGCATATCAAACAATCTCACAGTTGAGTGGTAACACTGTTCACAACTTAATTCCTATGTGCCATGCCTCAAATGAATATCGAGATATTTGCATGGAGGAATTCGAAAAGATACTCCACTATGGCACTTCAGGCACTCTATACGATGAAGTAATGATGGGATTTAGATTATTCTGTTTTGATCCTAACCATGGTCACAAAGTTGGAGATTGCTTTATAAAGGGAAGCCTTAGGTTAGCAGAACAATTCTACAAAAGAGCCAAAGAGTTTAATCCAGATTTTGTACTTGCTGGAGAAGGGCCACAGGATTTCTTTTGTCAGTATTACTCGATAAGCTACATTAGAAGTTGGGACCCACATCACATACCAATGCAAAAGTATATGAATCCAGAGATGAAAATTGCTACCTGCATTACTGGCTGGAATGACAGAAACATGATAAATCAATGTCTTATGAATAGTTATATAATTAATTACGAGCCATACAACTTCAAGGGGAGATTATCAGATTTTCCAGATACGGTAGAATATGGTCAGAAAGTTCAAAGTCTAAGGAGAAAGCTCTGGAACTATGTATGGAAAGGGAGATTTCTTGACGGACTTCGAGCCGAGGTTTCCTGCGGGGATAGTCCTCATTGGCCATATACAGTATTTGAGAATAAAATAAATAAAAAGAAGGCGGTAGTGATTGCCAACTATAAAGCAGATGAATCTATCGAAGTATCTGTCAAAATCCAAGAGAGAAGTGCCAGATTTAACCTTTACGTTCCAGAAGAAGATAAGGTAAGCAAGACTGATGGAAAAGTTGTAATTCCTCCACGGTCAGTAGTTGTAGCTGTGGAGAAATAGAGAAATTAACCAAAGACTTTGGCAAAAATTAGTCCCAAATTAAGCTCAAAGCCTTAATAATAAAGGCTCAGCACCCTATTTTAAATAACCTATACTCACCTTTCTAGGGGATATTCCCTGCTAGAGAATAGCTATCAGATCCGGGACCAGGGAGATGATAAATGGATAAGAAAGTTAAAGAAGCGGTCAGGCGTGCAGAGCTGGAGATAAAGAGGAAAGACAGGGAGGAGTGGGCAGCCCTGGCTGAGAAGATAGGAAAACAAAAAGCCGGGGAGATCCGGGGATCCCTTAAAGTATTTGCTGATTTTTATATTACTTGGAAAAAACTTGAGGATATAGCTCCTGAAGTAGTATATAAGGAATGGTGGAGAGAGAACCACGATAAGCCCATTCAAGAGGCGTTGGAGAGACTGGAGCTCAAGATCAGGGGTACGAAATGCAAGGCAAAGGACTGCGGTAATATATTTATCCCTAAACGGAGCGATCACATCTATTGTGGGGTGAATTGCAGAACCAGAGCCTTTTATCAAAAGAAAAGAGCAAGTTCAACGAGTAAGACTTGACAACCCCGTAGGAATTTAGTATAATAAAAAAGAGCCTGGAAGTGGGTTAGACTCCCAGGCGAAGGTAAAATAAAACTCTCTGCCCTATCTACCCTAATTAAAGCAGAGAAAAGAGAGTTTGTCAAGCCTTTGTCTGGAGCAACCGGGCAAAGGCTTTTTTATTGGAGGTGTAAGATAATGAAAAGTCCGATTAAACAGCACAGGGAAAAACAAGGACTAAAGCAGCTAGACCTGGCTTTGCTTCTGCAGGTCTCGGAGATGCAGGTTAGTCATTGGGAGCGTCCCTCAAGGATACCTCCGGACAGGATAATTGCCAGGCTTGCCGAGATTTTCAAGGTGGAAGCTGAAACCCTGAAGCAAGGGCTGGTGAGCTACCTTGAGGAGAAGCGAGAGGTCCTCAGACGCAAAGTCGGGGCTTAAAAAGGCTATCATAAACAACGATTTTACCTGAGAAGCGTATCAAGAGGGTATCCTCTTAGAAATAGCTATTAGGCTCGGAGTTACTCCCTGGCTCCGGGCCTGAGCAGGGAGATGGTAAAGGGTGGGAGAAATTGAGAGATTAGAGGACTTTGAGAGAACTAGGGGAAAGCTAAGACTGCCTGTTGATGTAAAGCCTTGTATTATTAAACTGCTAGATGAACCCTCCATTAGAGAAGGTGATAACCCCTTTATAATTGCTTGCGAATTGCATAGGGTCGGGAGGACTGAGAAACAGATTGAGTCTCTTTTGATGAGGCTAAATATAAGGGATTCTAAGGTCAGGGGAGTTATAAAAAGCGTAGCAAGCGGTAAGTATGAGTTTGGCTGCCCTACATTGGAGGAGAAAGGGATATGTCTCTATGAGAAGCGCGAAGATTGTTTCTGGTATCAGGCTATACCCAGGGAGAGTCAAAGGTCCTATCGGGAGAGGGACTTTTGGAGATTCGGCTGGCCAGGGAGACTGACTGCTCCTGAGTCTATGATATACCTGGCTATCAGAGAGATTGAGAAAAGAAGGGGACTACCGGCAGGGTCAAGGCTGTATATAAGTAGAAAAGAGCTTATGAGAGTATCAGGAAGAGGTCATAGTTGGGTTTTAGAGTGCTGTGAGAGGTTAAAGAAGAAAGGACTAATTGAGTTTAGGAAGGGAACTCAGCATAGATGGTATGGCAGGGCAAGCCAGGTCAAGAGGATTATCCCTATACCCAGGTCTAAGTAAAAGTAGAGTATCCTATAATGAGGCCGGTGAGTGTTACTGATGACCTCCCAGCGGCCAACGAAAAGCCTCCCAGCGGCCTCATAAATAGGACTATGGAATAGAAATAAAGGCTCGGATCGAGGGCCTGAGATTTAAGGGTCTAAGGGTTAGGGTCGTTAAGAAGGTTTGAGAGTTAAAGGTTGTGAATTTGGCAAATCGTGATAATACAGAACTGGCTTGATATAATTCCCTTAATATAGAGACTTTGATTCTGTCTTAGGGTTATAGGCTGCCTTTTCTTGAGTAAGTGTCCATATGAGCCTGTAGAAAGGTCTTTTTTTTGACCAGGAGAGGAATGTAAAGAATGTAAAGGTTATTAGACAAAAAGGCAAGGAAAGCAAGCCTTATAAAAGGAGGATAAGAAATAAAAGAGGTGGTTGACTATGAGTCAAAAAAGAAGAGTTGAGAAGGTAGAGGAGGCGTTGAACGTGGACAAAGAGGAATTGCAGCCTTTGGTTGTGATCCTGGGTGCGTGGAATTGTCCCCTGGAGGAAAAGAAACAGGATAAATGCAAGATATTCCAGGAGAAAGAAAGGGAGGCACTTGCTAAAAAGCCCGGGGAGTTTAAGGGCCTGGCTACGGTGATCCTGGACTGTCAAGACAAGTGTCCCTATGCCCCTACCAGCAAAGGTGGCAAAAGTAAATGAAATGCAAGGCTAGGACTAGATCAGGGAAGCCCTGCAAAGCTAACGCTTTGATAGACAAAGATTATTGCCTGGCCCACGATCCGGAGAGCAGAAAGAAGTTTAAGGAGATAACCAAAAAGGGAGGCAAGGTCAAAAAGAAGGTCCAGGTCTCTCTTGCTCTGATTGAGTTTAAGGGGAATAGCGGGGAAGTATTAGACCTCCTGGCCGATACGATTAACCGGGTAAGATCAGAGAATATGCCTCCCAGGATTGCGAACACAATCGGCTACCTGGCAGGGCATATGCTCAAGGCTCTCGAGATAGCAGAGATTGAGAGCCGGTTAAGGAAGGTTGAGAGAATCGTCCTGGAGAGAAAGACCTACTCATAAGGGGGCTAAAACGCCTCTTTCTCTCTTAGGAGTCGAGAGTTGAGTAGTCGTTTTTTCTATAATTGAGTGATAGGAAGGTGAGGATGATGAGCAAGACGAGAAAGCGGTATCGTAGCAGGGATAGCTACATATCGAAGGATGAGGTCAAGAGGCAGCATTCCCTGGAGAACCTTGTCCGGTATAGGGAGGGCAGGGCTGAGAGGGAGAGGGTCTTGAGGGAGATAGGATATTATGTTGTTTGCCCTTACTGTAAAAAGTCGGTGGTAACACCGGATCGGCTCAAGGCGATTGTCTCGCTCCTCCATTTTTCTAGGTGCAAGGATTGTCGGCACTTTGAGAGGTTTCCTGAGCCTAAGGATTTGATGTGGGACCACCAAGGCATAGAGATAGTCGCTCAATGCAAGGATAAACTATACGGTGAGAGGCACAGGACTTTTTTCACAGAAGAACAGTTAGCAAGGGATAACGAGTCTCTCATCAACGAGCTAGGCTGCACCTACTCGAGGGAGAAAAGGGAGGAGCTTGTTTGCTGCTGCTTTGAAGCTAAGAAAAGCTAAGATTTTAACGGATAATAACAGATATTTTCGGGTTACATAAGTAATAATTATCGGAACTTACTGAGTAAAAGGGGTAGTAATAAAAATGGGACAGCGCACCACTCGAAAAATAAAATCAAGCCAAAAGCGGGTTTCAGAAAAGGGTAAAAGTTTGTCACAATATACAAAAAGGCTTAAAATGCTAGAACTAGACTCTAAGCCAGTTTCAGAGGTTTACTTGGGTTACATAATAAATATTATCGGAACATAAAAGAAGTT
The DNA here is from genome assembly GCA_009618505.1 of Clostridia bacterium. Next base: position 9,803 of record WJOQ01000065.1, read on the forward strand.
ATAACCCCTCTTGACTTTTTTGGGGAAGTTAGTATAATGTAAGAAAAGTTTAGGGGGAGGTATAAAATGCCAAAACTATTAACTACAAGAGAGGTTGCCGGTATCCTGGGAGTTACTGAGAAGGTAGTCCGGGGCTATATCAAACAGGAGGGGCTACTAGCTATCAGGCTAAAAAAGAGGCTAAGGATTGACGAGGAGGACCTAAACAATTGGCTGAACGAGAGAAAGACAAACAAGGAATGAAGGCGGTAGGCTATATCAGGGTCTCTAGGGAGGGGATCAGCAGATAGTCAAATCTCAACCCAGGTTATAGGAGTCTGTAGAGAATAGCGTTTGCCTGTAGGTAGGAGTCAAATTTATCATCAAAGACGATTTAAGGGCTATTTTAGGCACAGTTTGCCCTGAAGGTATATAAATACTCAAAGGGGGAAAAATGGACTATAAAACAATCAAAGGAATAGCAAGTCAGACAAAAGGCTTAACAATTAAAAATTTATTAGCTATGACTCCTTCAACGGACCCTTTTTATGCAGGGGTTGATAATAGAAAAGAATCTGCTGAATGGTTCGAGAAAATTTTTAATGAGTATGGAGGACAGGGTTTTCATTTACGAAGATTACACTATAAAATTCTTAGTCTAGTTAAAAATCCCGATGGATCCCTCTATGAAAATAATAAAAAGAATTGGAATTATCTACTATTTGGCTCAGCTAATGCCAGACATTTGGGATTGGTGGGTTATAGCGATTTTGTAGATAGAAGAAATCCTGTCCCGAAAGTCACTGCTGAGCATTCATCAGATCCTCTTTATGGTTGGTATAGGGAGGATGAAAGTATGTTCGATGCTGATGAGCTTTATCCCAGTATCGGATACAACTTCAACTATACGCAACTGCGTTCATATCATATTGAGATCTGGGCTGAAAAGTCCACAATGGACGATATATTAATCCCTCTCTGTGAAAGATACAATGTTCAATTTATTAGTGGAGCGGGTTACGAATCACTAACTCATATCAGCGAGCTATTAACGAGAATAATTGTGAATAAGAAACCATGCAGGATATTTTATATCAGTGACTATGATAATGCCGGGCAAAGTATGCCTCGTCAGGTAAGCAGACATTTAGAATTTCGTATTCAAAAACAAGAATTGTCTAATCTGAATATTAGGTTGAAGCCGATTATCTTGCTCAAAGAGCATATCAAGAAATATGAGCTACCAGGAGCGCCCGACAAGAAACAAACTGAGCTTGACGCTTTAGAAGCTCTACATCCCGGTGAGTTTGAGAAGATTGTGACATCTTACCTGGATAAATATGTTGATTTGGATGCTTCTTCCCCTATACGTGAGCAGTTGGATTCTGAGGAAGAAGGACAAAATGATTACATACGAGACGAAATTAAAAGTAAATTTGGGGATGAGTTGGATAATCTGGATGAAGAAATTGATGACCTTAAAGAAAGAATCAAAAAATTTGCTAAAGAAAAGGAATTATATACGGTGAATATGGAGGAGATAGGCATGCCTAGTAAAGAGAATATTATCGAGGATGATGATTGGTTATTCGCTACTGGACGGAATTACGGCGAGCAGTTACAAAAATATAAAGAATTTGAGTATCAGCAGAATCCGAATGGAAAAAAAAGACGCTCATAGAGCTTGATACAGGCACTTTGAGAGGGTAAGGTGAACAATATGACCTATGAAAAATACAAGCGGCTTATATCAAGAGAATTTTATCAAGCTAGTTGCGGGATAGAGGAATTTTACTATTCCCCTCTTGACAAGCTCTCCAAAAAGTATATAATATAAAGTGATAGGTTATAAAGTAAGCTAAAAGGGAGTTAATGTGGCAAAACCAAAACGACTTTCAAAGGAAGGGTTTCATGTTCGATTTGCTAAGGAAGATATAGATTGGATCCGACAGGAAGCCTCGCATAGAAGATTAGCCCCCACTCATCTTATCCGTATGGCCGTATTCGATTGGTTTCGGGGTAATGCCCAGACTAAAGAACCTCAAATAAAAGACAAAGAGAAGCTGAAGTAGAAATTATTTAGCCAGTAATGGAGAGTAAAATTGTGGGAAGAACATAATAGCTCTCTCGAGGACAGGTTAGTTTTTTTTCTTTTAAAAAAAAAGGTAAATTTCAAAGGATAGGTAATGCTTTAGGCACTCTCTATCCTTTTTTTTATTTTGCAAAGGAGCCTATGGGAATATCAGGGAGAATGATATCCTGCGCCCGCGGACAATGCCTGCCCTGAGGCTCTGGTCCGCAGGCTCCTCCACCTAGAGAAAGAAGAAAGGAAAAGCTTCATTTCTTAATGAG
>WJOQ01000061.1 GCA_009618505.1 Clostridia bacterium
AAGCAGCAATAACTTCTCTTAGTGGAGTAGTACTGAGCAAGTCTATTCGTATAGCAGGAGATGAGATGGATCGGGTTATAATCCAATATATAAAAGAGGACCGCAATGTACTAATAGGAGAACAGATGGCGGAACGAATAAAGATAAGTATAGGTTGTGTCGGTCCTCCTTCTGCTAAGGAGACGATGAAGGCAAGGGGAAAAAACCTTGTTACTGGTTTTCCTGTTGAGATAGAACTGAACTCGGAGGAGTTAGGTATAGTTCTTTCTCCTGTGATAGATATAATTTGTAATATGATTGAAGCTACTCTGGAGGAGAGTCCGCCTGAGCTGGCCGGAGATATAATGAGGAGAGGAGTATTTCTTGCGGGGGGAGGGGCTTGCCTTAAAGGCTTTGACAGGTATATTTCTGAAAGAACGCATCTTTCAGTTAGTAAAACTGAGGATCCCCTTCTTTCTGTGGTGAAAGGCACAGGGATGTTGCTGGAAAATTCAAACCTATTATCCCTGGTAGAGATCACACCAGATTTTCAATGAGAATCCATTCTAAGTCTATATTCTTACTTAGTATCCTTCTTTTGTCTTTTCTCTTGATACTAATTTCTAGTCGTAGGCCTGATGTCTTACTTACTGTTAGAGAAAAAGCCTATGTAATAATTGGTACTCTACAAATGACCAGTTCTAATCTTAAAACAGGATTCACTGAGTTTATAGCTGATATGGGACGCTCAGAAAAGCTGAGGGAAGAGAACAGGGCGCTTAAAAATGAAATAGCTCAAATGCGTTTCAAGGAAGAAAATTACTATCAGGAAATTGTATCCTCTTACCAGAAGCTGGAGGAGATGCTTGAGTTTAAAGAGAAACACTCTTACGATCTTCTTCCTGCCCAGGTGATAGCTTATCCTTCCTATAGTTATTTTAAGGCAGTCTTTATTAATAGAGGCGAAAAGGAGGGGATAGAAAAAGATTTGGTAGTGGTTAATTCCCAGGGTTTGGTAGGGAGGATAATTGAGGTTTATCCTCACCAGGCTAAGGTTTTGTTAATCCTCGATGAAAGAAGTAAAGTAGGAGTTCGTGATCAGGAAAGCAGAGACGTAGCTATCTTACAGGGCAAAGGGGAAAAGGGAGTATGTGAATTGAAGTATCTTTTGAATAAGGTATCGATTGAATCTGGAGATAGAGTAATAACATCAGGCCTGGGAGGAATTTTTCCTGAGGGAATTCTGGTAGGGAAGGTTTCCTATGTCAGGAAGAAGCCGCGTCGGCTATTTCAGGAAGTAGAAGTAGTTCCTTCAGTAGATTTTGGGAAATTAGAGGAGCTGTTTATTATTAAAAAATGAAAAAGACAGTTATCTTTATTTTTTTGGTCATCCTCGTCCTTATTCTGCAGGGTGTTCTTATAGGCAGGATTCAATTGAGGTGGGGTAGACCAGATCTCCCTTTAATTCTGCTTATTTTTTGGGCCTGGCATAATAACTGGAAACAGGGATTAATAGCTGGTTTTGTTATTGGATTATCAGTAGATATTCTCTTTTTCCCTTTACTGGGTCTAAATGCTTTTTCTCTGGCTTTAGTTGGTTTTCTGGTGGCCGAAATCAGGGAAAGAGTATATCAGGATAATGTAATTTTTTTTGTTTTATTGATTGGGGCTGCTACTGTTCTAAACGGAATTATTCTCTCCTTCTGGCTGTTAGTTTTTAATATTTCCCCTTCTTTTCTAGAAAAGATTGTCTTTATTGTTTTCCCTACCTTATTATATAATTGTATTATTAGTTTCCCTATTTTTTTATTAAGGGAAATCTTCTGGCCAAAGAGCTTTTATTTAGAAAGAAAGTAGTTAGGCTATTCTATTATCCTGGGCACTACAAATTGATTTCTCTTATTTTGTGGAGCATTGAGCAACGCTTTTTCAAGAGGAAGGGAATTCTTTTGCTTATCTTCTCGGAAAACATTTTTTAGAGGAAAAAGATGAGAAGTGGGAGGGACCTTTTCTGTATCTACTTCTTTTAGTTTGTCTACATAAGTCAGAATTTCTCTTAATTGTCCGGTGAATCTTTCCTCTTCTTCTTTCTTTAGCTCTAGGCGTGCCAGATGAGCGATATATCTTACTTCTTCCTGGCTAATTTCTTTTTTCATAATATTCCTTCCTGAGGCTCTCCTGATAGGGAGGTTCGCATATCCCCCTTTCTGTAATTATTCCGGTAATGTACTTAGCTTGAGTTATATCAAAAGCAGGGTTGTAGGCGTCAACTTCTCTAGGAGCAGTTCTTTTCCCCAGGATTTCTTTTACTTCAGATACATCTCTCTGTTCAATCGGGATCGCCTTGCCATCGAGCAAAGATAGGTCAATACTAGAGAAAGGGCAGGCCACGTAAAAAGGAATCATATTTTCCTTTGCTAGCACAGCTAAGGAATAAGTGCCTATTTTATTAGCTACATCTCCATTGGCTGCTACTCTATCTGCTCCTACTATTACTCTATCAATTCTCCCCTGACGCATTACCTCTCCGGCCATGTTGTCACAGATAAGCACAGTCTCAATCCCTTCCTGTAGTAGTTCCCAGGCAGTTAATCTTGCTCCCTGGAGAAGGGGACGTGTCTCGTCTGTATATACTTTAATTTTTTTCCCTTCTTCTTTGGCTGTATAGATAATTCCCAGGGCAGTTCCATAGTCAGCTGTGGCCAGGGCTCCTGCATTACAATGAGTAAGGATTGTTTCTCCATCGTTAATGAGGGAAGCTCCATTTTTTCCGATACGGCGGTTACAGAGTTTATCCTCTTCTATGATTTTCAAAGCTTGTTCTTCTAAGATGTCCTTGATCTCTTTTATTTTTTTTAGCTTATTCTTTTCTGCGCAATCAGCCATGCGCTTTAAGGAGTGAAAGAGGTTGACTGCTGTGGGTCGAGAGGAAGCCAAGAGGTCTATTACTTTCTTCATTTCTTCTTTGAAAGTGGGATAATCATCAGCAGAAGAGTTCTGGATTCCCAGGACTAATCCTAAAGCCGCAGCAATTCCTAATGCTGGTGCTCCCCTTACTTTTAAAGAACAAATGGCTTCTCTTAGAGTATTAACATCCTGACAATAGATATATTCTAATCCATCAGGAAGCTTTGTCTGGTCAATAATTTTGACTTTTTTGTCTATCCACTCTATAGTATTAATCAAGGTATGTCTCTAATTATACAATTCATTACTTATTTTAACGAATTCTTCCACTTTTAACTCTTCTGCTCTTTTCTGCCATCCTACCCCGGCTCTGGCTAATGTTTCTTTTACAATTTCTTTCTCCATCCCCAATCCTCTACTAAGGGTGTTACCTAGCATCTTACGCCGCGTAGAAAAAGCTGTTTTTACCAGCCTGAAGAATCTCTCTTCCTTTCTTGCCTGATGTTCTTTTTTCTTTTCTATCTTCACGACAGTGCTTCCTACCCTGGGTCTGGGAATAAAAACCTGCGGCGGAACATCTATTATTTTAGTAATCTCAGCATAATAGTTAATAAGCACGGTTAGTGCACCTCTCTTCTTGCTTCCAGGCTGACAAGCAATTCTTTCTGCTACCTCTCTTTGTATCATTACCACCATAAATTCGAACCATTCACTCTTAACTAACTCCAAAAGAAGAGGAGAAGCGAGATAATAGGGTAGATTTCCTACTATTTTGACTTTCTCTGGTTGGTTACTTAATCTATCCACAAAAGAAGCTTTGGTTATATCCTCACAGATTATTTTTAGATTGGGATATTCCCCAACTTCCTTTTTTAGAATCTGGCATAATTTTTCATCGATCTCTATGGCAATTACTTTTTTGACTAATGGAATCAGTTTTTCTGTTAAGACACCTGTCCCTGCTCCTATTTCCAGGACTGTATCTTTTTTATTTAACTTGAGAGCTTTTATTATCCTATTAACAATGCCGTGGTCAATAAGAAAGTTTTGTCCCAATTTCTTTTTAGGAGTAAAGCCGTACTTGTCCCACAGATACTCTGTTCTTTCTTTTAATTTCATTTTTCCTGAATGGTGAACGATGAATCGAAATTCGAGGAAAAGGGGACGGTTCTATTTTTCTTTTCACAGCACAGTAGAGTCACTTGGCTTGAAAAAATAGTCGCTTTCTTTTACTTCTTAAAATACTTTCTTTTAAAAATAGAACCGTCCCCTTAAACTGCAAGACACCTGTCCCTGCTCCTATTTCCAGGACTGTATCTTTTTTATTTAACTTGAGAGCTTTTATTATCCTATTAACAATGCCGTGGTCA
>WJOQ01000108.1 GCA_009618505.1 Clostridia bacterium
CGTTCGCTATGCTCACTTTTCTTCCGCTGGAAGCATTCGGGTTGGCTTCGAATCCCTACGGATATAAAAAAGCTGGCGGAGAGGGAGGGATTCGAACCCTCGGGAAAGCTTTAGACCCTCCACACGATTTCCAATCGTGCACTTTCGACCGCTCAGTCACCTCTCCAATCGCTGATGTTCTATTGTATCAAAAACTGGCCAAAGAGCAACCCAAATTACGCTCCTCGGGTATGTTTTCTGTGAAATGTTTTGCTAAAAATTAATCTAATTTGCATATTATACGAATATTATGTAAACTCCAGAATCAATAATTACTTGCAGTATAAAAAACCGTAACAGACCGCCTAAAATTATGTGGCCCTTTTAGGGGGTACATATCTCTCTAAGAAAGGTGAGTAAAAGTGAAAATACCGAAGTTTACTCTTGAGGGTAAAATAGCCGTAGTAACAGGAGCAGCACGGGGAATCGGAAGAGAAATAGCTTTAGTCTTTGCTCATTCTGGAGCTCATCTTATCCTCGTTGATGTTCTTAAGAAAGAGTTGATGAAAACAGCAGAAGAGGTGGATAGAATAGGAAGAAAGAATTTGTCTATAGCGGCGGATATCTCCAATACAAAGGAAATAAAGAGACTAACAAGAGATGTTCTCAATGAATTTGATAGGATTGACATTTTGGTGAATAACGCAGGGGTTGTTGACAACAATCCAGCAACCAAGGTAACTGAAGAGCAGTGGGATAAGACGCTGAATGTGAATCTAAAGGGTCTTTTTTTCCTCTCTCAAGCTGTGGGAAGACATATGATCAAAGAGAGAAGAGGTAAAATTATAAACATTGCCTCTCAAGCCGGAGTCATTGCCCTGGACAACCACGCTGCTTACTCAGCCAGCAAGGCCGGCATAATCTCTATAACCAAGACTCTCGCTCTTGAGTGGGGAAAATTCAACATCAATGTAAATGCTATTGCTCCTACGGTTATTCTTACACCTTTAGGCAGGAAAGCATGGGCTGATCCTCAAGCTCGTTCAGAGATGCTGAAGAAAATACCCCTGGGAAGATTTGGCGAACCTTCGGAAGTTGCCTCTATAGCACTATTTCTCGCCTCTGAGGCCTCCAACCTAATAACAGGCTCCACTATTATGGCGGATGGTGGGTACACGGCCCACTAAATTCGAGCACTAAGAAAGAGGGGGTTAGTGTAATGACATTTGATATTGTAACAGGGGCAGGACGGCTACAAAGATAAGTATCATAAAAAAGGAGCTAACCGTGAGAGAGATCGCTAAGAATATCTATCTTCATCGAGATACTTGCAATGTGTACGTTATCGAGACCAAAACTGGACTGGTAGTGGTCCACGCCGGAAATGCAAGTGTACTCAAGAAAATATCTTCTCTTTTTCCTGCAGAAAAGGTTATTGCCTGCCTCAACACCCATCACTTTCGACCTGTGGTTCAAGGACTCCCCCTATTTGAAGAAAATAACATCGACATCTACGTTCCCTACTGGGAACAGGACATGTTCGCCGGTACGACGGGATTTTGGCAGGAAAGACAGACCTGGATAAACTACGATGGCCGTTGGGATAGATATTCTCCTATCAAGTCAGTTAAACCAAAAGGATATCTTCGCGACTACGAGAAGATAGAAATTGGCGAGCTCGTATTTGAGGTAATCCCTACGGCTGGTCCTACTCCAGGAGCCATATCTCTGAGTTTTGAGATTGACGGTAGAAGAATTGTGTTTACTGGTGACATAGTCTATGCTGCGGGGAAAGTCTGGAATCTTGCCTCAAGTCAGTGGAATTATAACGATGCCTACGGCATCTGTTCCTGGATTCAAAGCATTCGGGAGATTAGCGCCAGAAGACCAGGCATTCTCCTTCCCTGCCATGGCGAACCCATGTTTTCGCCTGAGGAATCCCTGGACAAGTTAGAGAGAAATCTCATGCTTGCTCTCAACTATAGGGCACGCCCCGAAGAGATTGATGCCATAAAGACCCAAGAATGCAGCGGTTTGGTGAAGGTCACTGAGCACCTTTATCTTGATGGTGCCTCCGGTGCTCAGACGTTTTATCTCATCTCTGAATCTGGCAAAGCGATGGCCATAGACTACGGTTACGAGATCCCATCCCTTCGTCCAGATAAACACCATTTTTCTACCCGCAGACCCCTTTTGCACGGAATTAAACCCCTCAGAGATATGTTCGGCATCGAGAAGATAGATGTGGTGATACCTTCCCACATACATGATGACCACGTGTGCGGGGTACCCCTGCTGCAGAGATTATTCGGTACTGAGCTTTGGTGCGCTGAGCGTTTTACTGATCTCCTGGAAAATCCCTACAAATATAACGTACAGTGTATATGGCCTGAGCCAATGAAAGTCCACCGCTCCATTCCATTTGGCAAGGAGTTTCAGTGGGAAGAATACAAATTCATTTTGCATCCTTCCGGTGCTCACACCTTCTATTCGGCAATGATCGAGTTCAAAGCTGACAGAAAGACGATAGTTCATACTGGCGATCAGCAAGGGTTCTCAGATGAGGTGAATCGTTCGGATAGGTTCTTTCATAATTACGTTTACCAGAATCGGCTTAGACGTGAGGAGATGAAAGACGCAGCACGGCTACTCAGCACAATAAGACCAAATCTCATCATTTCAGGTCATTGGAATACGGTCAGGGTTAACGATAAGATCTTAAAAACTCTCCACAAAGCCGGCACTGAACAGATCGAAATCCACGAGCTCCTACTACCGATCAATGAGTTCGACTGGAACTGCGATCATATTGGAGCTGAGATATTCCCCTATCACCTGGAATTTCCGGGCCAAGATCAAAGTCAATCAATCAAAGTGAAAATACGAAATCCTTTCAGAGAGGCAAAACGTGCTAGAATTCAGATGGTATTGCCCGAGCAATGGAAGGCAACCCCTATCATCCATAAGATAAGAGTTGAACCATTGGGAGAAAGAGCAGTTGAATTTGTCATAACGGTACCTAAAGAGCTGCAGGTCCGGAGGCAACCCATTGCTGTTGATGTAACGCTGGGTGGTCATCCTCTTGGACAAATTGCTGAAGCGCTAGTAACGGCTAATTGGCCGGAGGAGACACGTTGGGGCGGAGGAGCCTGGGGATGAGATAACAATAGGGATATTAATTAATAATGGTATGAAACAATAAATGGCCCACAAGCATGCTGTTTATTAAACTTTGATGGGATAAACCCCATATTTGTGAACTGTTTCATACATTTTAAGAGCATTTCTGGCTGGGACAAGATCATGAACCTCACTGGATGAACCAATACAAATACCCCCCTGAGGCCCAATTTTTCTAATGAGTTCTAGGGTTTCTTGTTCTGTATCCTTTTCCGTTCCATAAGGTAAAGTTATCTCACAACAGACATTTCCAAAAAGAAGTGTACGAGGATATTTCTCTCTGATCTGAAAAATATCATTACAACCATTTCTCTCAATAGGATTGATTCCATCAGCTTCTAATTCGTTAATGACTATAGGAAGTAGATCAGCTAATTTTCCGTCAGAATGGAAGAGAAATTTAAGACCCTTATCTTTAATCGGTTTTGCAATTCTCTTCCACAAAGGCAAAAGTTTCTTTCTTAGAAAAGAGGGACTAAATATTAATCCAGATTTTCCTGCTACGTCGTCTCCCATAAACATAAGAGGAGCAGAGGGGTTTTCAGCAAATATCTCAGCAATTATCTCGGAAAAACGACAAGTACACTGCATGAGATGATCGACTAATTCCGGAGCTTCATAAATAGCCCCACAGAAAAGCTCCATATCAGCGTACGTGTAAGCGTCGGTACAGGGGCCTTCTACAGCTCCGATAAACACCACGTCATATTCATCATAAATTTCCTTTATTTTCTTTATTGTTGGTTGATACCACTTCTCTATTTCACTTTTCTGGGGCATATTGGGCATATTTTTTTCTAATTCTTTAAGATCAGCAAAAGGTCTTTTGGAGATCCAAGCAGTGCCCCCTTTTTGAGATACCTCCCATTTGTCAGGATTAACACCAAAAAAGCGTATCCAGTTCTCTATTTTTGAACCCATCCAGTGATTAACCGGATCGTAGATATACCTCATAACGTCTAAACCAATATTTTTGGCCATCCGAGCATTTCGTTCGATGAGATCTCCTTTCCCCCCCAAA
>WJOQ01000398.1 GCA_009618505.1 Clostridia bacterium
AGGTGGTGGGGAAAGGAAAGCCACTGGCCAAATTAATGAGCAGCTTTTTCTCTGGGAAGAACTATGAATAAAACCTCTGAGGTAAAAGCTATGGTGAGAGAGAGAGTGGTTGTGGCTATGAGTGGAGGGGTAGATTCATCCACGGCCGCTAGTCTTCTTAAAAAAGAAAGCTACGAAGTGATTGGAATAACCATGCAGATTTGGCCTTCAGACAGGATAGCCAGTGAGGCAGATAAATTGGGTGGTTGTTGTTCTTCAGTGGCGGTAGAGGATGCTCGCCGAGTGGCACAAAAGTTGGACATCCCTTACTATGTAATGAATTTTCGGAAAGTTTTTGCGGAGAAGGTGATTACCGATTTTTGTGAGGAATACAAAAGAGGCAGGACTCCTAATCCCTGCATTAGATGTAACCAATACATAAAGTTCACTGCCTTGCTGGAAAGAGCAAAAAAGCTAGGGGCTCGCTTTATCGCTACCGGTCATTATGCCAGGATTGAGTTCGACAGAACTCGTAGAAGGCATCTTCTTAAGAAAGGCATTGATTCGAAAAAAGATCAATCCTATGTCTTATATGCAATGACTCAGTTTCAGCTAAAGCATACTCTCATGCCTTTAGGAAATCTGACTAAGGAAAAGGTAAGGAGGATGGCACGTGAATGGGCTTTGCCGGTGGCCGATAAGTCGGAAAGTCAAGAAATCTGTTTCATTCCTGATGATGATTACGGAGAGTTTCTTAAGGAGTGCCTGCCGGGGACAACAAAGCCGGGGCCGATTCTGGATAGAGAAGGAAAAGTTCTCGGAGAACATCAAGGAATCCTATTTTATACTGTTGGACAGCGAAAGGGGTTAGGTATGGCCATGGGTGAGCCTGTGTATGTTGTATCTATTGATAGAAAGAAAAACGCTATCGTGGTGGGTAAAGACAGCGATGTCTATGACGATGAATTAGTCGCTACCGGGATAAATTACGTGGACAGGGAGAAATTAACTGAACCTATAAGGGTGAAGGCAAAGATAAGATACGGTGCGAGAGAAGCGGAGGCAATAGTTACTCCTTTAGGTGAAGATAAAGTTCAGGTAAAATTTAGAAAGCCCCAGAGGGCTATTACTCCTGGACAGGCAGTTGTATTTTATGATGGGGATGTACTGGTGGGTGGAGGAACCATAGCTAAAAGTGTGAGACGAAATTGATTAAAATTACCAATTTGCTATGATAAAAGAAAATCTATTCACATGATATAGCGATGATTGAGATGAGGAGGTGATGAGAAGTGAAGGAGATAAAGATTGGTAAAGTCTCCAAATATTTTGTTCATCCAGAGGCGGCGGCCATCGAGCTTGAGGGAGGAGTAAAAGTGGGAGATACTATTCACATCAAGGGGCACACCACTGATTTTGAGCAGGAAATAGAATCTATGGAGATAGAGAATGAGTCAGTAAAAGAGGCAAAGTCGGGAGATTCCATTGGGATCAAAGTTAAGGAAAGGGTTAGGCCCCATGATCTGGTTTATAAAGTGATTGAATAAAAGTTTGCTGGGAGTCCGGTATGTCTGTAAGTGACAAAATATTAGAAGGACTAAACCAGAAGCAGAGAGAAGCAGTCACTTATGGAGAGGGTCCCGTTTTGATTGTGGCCGGAGCAGGAACGGGAAAAACTCAGGTAATCACCAGACATATTGCCTGGCTTATTGCTATGAAAAGGGCAAAACCTGAGGAGATTCTGGCCCTTACCTTCACCGAAAAAGCTGCTGCTGAAATGGAGGAGAGAGTAGATATTTTGGTACCTTATGGATACACTGGAGTCTGGATTGGTACTTTCCATGCCTTTGGCGATAGTGTCTTGAGAGAGAATGCTTTGTTGTTGGGTTTGGTGCCAGACTTACAGGTATTGACCAGACCGCAGCAAATTATTTTCTTTCGTGAGCATCTCTTCGAATTCCCTTTTTCCTATTATCGACCACTGGGTAATCCCACCAGATATATTGAAGCTATGGTTACTCTCTTCAGTCGAGCAAAAGATGAGGATGTTATCCCCGAGGAGTATCTTGCTTATGCTGAGAGACTGAAAAAGGAAGCAGAAGAGGGACCTGACGATCCAGAGCTTGAAGAAATTGCTACCCAACAGATGGAAATAGCTCGAACTTACAAAAAATATCAGGATTTACTTGCGCAACATGGAAAGATTGACTTTGGAGATCAGATAACTCTTCCTCTCAAGCTTTTTCGAACCCATCCGCTGGTGCTCCGTCAATATCAAGACCGCTTCCGCTACATCCTGGTAGATGAGTTTCAGGATACCAATTATACCCAATTCCAGTTGGTCAAGCTCCTGGCCTCCCGAGATCAGAACATCACGGTGGTAGCGGATGATGACCAATCAATCTATAAATTTAGAGGAGCAGCTATAAGCAATATTTTGGGCTTTATGGATACCTATCCCAAAGCAAAACAAACGGTTTTAACTGAGAACTATCGCTCTACTCAGATGATTTTAGATGCTGCCTATCGTCTGATAGGCTATAATAATCCGGATCGCCTTGAATTTAAAAATAGTATTGATAAGCATCTGAAAGCTCAGGTAAGGGAAGGACCGAGTATAAAACATCTTCACTACGATACACTCTTTAGTGAGGCAGAAGCAGCGGCCAATTTAATTAAAAAAAAGGTAGAAAAAGAAGGTTGTGACTATCGGGATTTCGCTATTCTGGTCCGGGCAAATCGCGATGCGGATCCATTCTTGAGATCTTTAAATATGGCCGATATACCCTGGACTTTTTCTGGAAATGAGGGACTTTACACACGGGAAGAGGTTCGTCTCCTCATTTCTTTCTTAAGAAGTGTTGCCAACTTCGATGACAGTGTTAGCCTTTATTATCTTGCCGCTTCCGAAATATATCAGCTTTTGGCTAGAGATCTTACCTTATGTATGAATTACGCCAGTCGCAGGAATCGCTCACTTTATCACATCTTTTCCCGGGTTTCAGAAATTTTGGAGTTGGATGAGGAGATCTCGCCCGAGAGTAAGGCCACTATCTCAAGAATAATGAAGGATCTGGAGAAATATGCTCAATTAGCCATCAGAGGGGGTACAGGAGAGATTCTCTACAGTTTTATTATAGATACCGGTTATCTTAAACGTCTGACCTCTCTTTCCTCGCTCACTAACGAAGAGAAGGTTAAGAATATAGCCAGGTTCTTCGACATTATTCGCAGTGTTTCCAACGTAATTACTTATGATCGAATTCCCCAGTTTACCAGCTATCTTGATTTGCTCATGGAAGCTGGTGATAATCCTGCTGTGGCTGAAGCTGATACTGAGGCGGATGCGGTGAATGTTCTCACCATACATAAGGCAAAAGGACTGGAGTTTCCGGTAGTTATCATGGTCAGTCTTGTGTCTCAGCGATTTCCCTGTCATTATCGTCGAGAAAGTATATCCTTGCCTGATCCTCTGATTAAGGATATTCTTCCCAGTGGGGATTTTCATCTGCAGGAAGAGCGACGTCTTTTTTACGTGGGGATGACCCGAGCTAAAAAAGAGCTTTATTTTACCAGCGCCAAAGATTACGGAGGAAAACGACCAAGAAGAGTGAGCCAGTTTGTTCTGGAGGCTCTGGATCTATTCAAGACGGAGGTGAAAGCCCAAAAGTCCTCTGCTCTGGAAGTGATAGAGCGAAGTGCCCCTAAGCCAGGTATACAACAGGAATTATCTGAGGCAATCCCGCCAACAGAGATACTAACCGTAAGTTATTTCCATATAGACGATTATCTTACCTGCCCCTTAAAATATAAGTACGTTCATGTCCTTCGGGTACCTATTCTGCCTCACCATGCTGTGGTCTACGGTAAAGCTCTTCATGATGCAGTTCAAGAATATTATCGCCGTAGGCTCACAGGAGTTAAAATTACGGAGGAAGAGTTTTTGGCTGTTTTTGAGAATTCCTGGAGGAGCGAAGGATTCCTCACCCGGCAGCATGAAGAACAAAGGCTGGACGTGGGGCGAAGAACGCTGCGATCCTTCTATCAAATGGCTCAAACAGAAAAACATTTGCCTGCCTATGTGGAAAAAGAATTTAGTTTTTTACTCAAGAACAATAGAGTTAGGGGGCGGTGGGATCGTGTGGATATCCAGGATGGAGAAGTTTGCATCATCGATTTTAAATCTTCCAATATAAGGAAGAAAGAAAAGGCCGATAAAAGGACCAGAGAGAGTCTTCAGTTAGCTATCTACGCATTGGCTTATCAAAAAATCTATGGGAAGATACCGGATCGGGTGGAACTTCATTTTCTGGAATCGGGTCTGATAGGGACAGCAGGTCTAAGCGAGGATGATCTTAATCGGACAGTGAAAAAGATTGATAAGGCGGCAGCGGGCATTCGTGTCAGACTATACGAGGCTAAACCAGCTTATCTGGCTTGCAGGTATTGTGCTTATGAGAAAGTGTGTTCGTATACTGCGGGCAAAAGATAAGCAAAGAATTAGTAAATGCTCAGTAAACGCCGTGTCACATTGAATTTTCAGGGTAGCCGCACCCTTTAGGGTGCGTATAAACGCAGGCTAGGATTTTGCGCAGGCTGAAGCCTGCGGCTACCGGCGACTACCAAAAATGACGGGATTCACTGAATACTTACAAGAATTAGTTTCGCCGACAGCGACAGAGGGGGAAAAGTCCCGAGATATTCCAAAATAAAGGGAGAGAAGAATGGAGTGGGCTATAACATTCATTTTTGTTTTGCTGGCAGTTTTGGGGATACTTACTCTATGGAACATTACAAATACCAGGAAAACCAGAAAGGATGATCAGACACTTCTCATGATAAATCAGCAGTTAAACCAGGTCTCCAATCAGGTGACCAATCAGTTGAACACAGTTATGGCTCAGGTAAATGAGCGATTAAAGGAAAATGTGCAGATGCTCAGGGATGCGAATGAGAATATCGGGGAAAAGCTTGATAAAACTGTTAGTACGGTTAATGCGGTACAGAATAGTCTAGGAAGATTGAATGAGGCAAATAAGCGGATTTACGAGGTAGGCAAGGATATATCTGGCCTCCAGGAGCTTTTACGCGCGCCAACCTTTAGGGGAGAGATGGGAGAGTTTTTATTGGGTGATCTCTTGGGACAAATTCTTCCTCGAGAACATTTCACTCTTCAGTATCAATTTAAAAGTGGGGAGGTGGTAGACGCAGTTATCCATCTTGGTTCTTATTTGGTTCCGGTGGACTCCAAGTTTCCCTTAGAGAATTTTAAAAAGATGGTTGAAAGCAGTGAGGAAAAAGAAAGAAGGGTAAATCGAAAAAAGTTTGTATCTGATGTTAAGAGGAGAATCGATGATATTGCAGAAAAATATATTCTTCCGGATGAGGGTACATTTGAATTTGCTCTGATGTACATTCCAGCTGAGAACGTTTATTACGAGACCATAATCAAGGACGAATCTTCGAGTGAAAAGATGAGTGTTTGTACTTACGCCCTTTCCAAAAAAGTTATTCCTACCTCACCCAATAGTTTCTACGCTTACTTAATGGCAATATTACTGGGTCTAAAGGGTTTAAAGATCGAAAAGAATGTACGAGAGATAATTGCCAATCTAGGGCGACTCCATGGTGATTTGGGAAAATTCCAGAATGATTTTGAGATCGTGGGTAAACACATCTACAGTACTAAAAATAAATATGAGGAGGCTGAGAGAAAGTTAGGAAGACTCAGCGACAAGCTGTTAAGCGTTGGAGAGGTAAAATCTTCTGATGAACTAGAAGAAAGTAGTGACTCAAATACTCATCCGGTAAAGGAGTAATTTACTTGTTTTAGAGAAAGGATATGAATATGTCGGCAAGGGATAGATTAATTGTGGCCCTGGATGTGGATACCCAAAAAGAGGCCGAGGCTTTAGTAGAAAAGCTAAGCGAGTTCGTGGGGGTGTTTAAAGTAGGGCCTCGCTTATTTACTCGCTGCGGCCCAAAAATTATAGATCTTGTTAAGGAAAAAAATAGCAGGGTTTTTTATGATGCTAAATTTTATGATATTCCCTCTGTGGTAAAGAAAGCTGCTCAAGCTTCGGCCGAGATGGGAGTAGATTTGCTCACTCTCCATACCCTGGGAGGTTCCGAGATGATGGAGGCCGCAGTGGAAGGGATAAGAAGCGAAAACAGTCAAGTCGACGTACTGGGGGTTACCCTCCTTACCTCCTTAAGTTCCCGAATTTTGAAAGAGGAGCTGGGAATCGAGAGGAACTTAACCGAAGAGATTATTCACTTGGCTGGTCTTGCCAGGAAGGCTGGGTTAGACGGAGTGATTACCTCCGCCTGGGAACTTGAGGAACTCAGGAGGAATTTTGGGTCAGATTTTATTCTGGTAGTTCCTGGGATAAGGCCACTGAGAAGCGCAAAGTTTGAACAGAGAAGAGTTTCCACTCCTAAAGAAGCTATAGAAAAAGGAGCTGATTTTCTGGTGGTGGGACGTCCGATCTTGAACTCCCATGATCCAGTGGAGATAACCAAAAGGATTCTAAGAGAGATGAACCACTAGCCAATGAGATAGTTGTATGTCATGAAATAAATTAGGGGGTAGGATTGGAGGTACTGACAATAATTTTTGGCATAGCAGGGGGATTAGCTTTATTTCTTTATGGTGTACATGTGCTTAGCGAAGGTTTACAAAGAGCCGCTGGTGGAAAGTTAAAGTTAATATTGGAAAAACTAACAAATAAACCAATAAAAGGAGTAGCAACAGGAGCACTCATAACAGCAGTTATCCAGAGTAGTAGTATCACGACTATTACACTAATTGGACTAATAAATGCTGGTTTAGTGAACTTAATGCAAGCTGCTGGAGTAATAATGGGAGCTAACATAGGAACAACGATTACAGCTCAGTTAGTTGCTTTTCATATTGGAAGATATGCTTTGCCCATAATTGCCATTGGTACATTGATATTTTTTACAGCTAGAAAGAAAAAATATCATTGTTTAAGTCAGATATTACTTGGCTTTGGTATATTATTCTTAGGTATGAATTTAATGGGAGAGGGAGCTGAGCCGTTAAGCAGTTCTGCTTTTTTCTTAGATATGATGGAGAAATTTAGTGAAGTACCTGTACTTGGCGTTGCTGCTGGAGCTATTTTTACTGGACTTATTCAGAGTAGCAGTGCAACAACTGGTTTAGTAATAGCTATGGGTATGAAAGGTTTACTTAGCTTAAAAGCAGCTATAGCCATTATAATAGGTGCAAATATAGGTACTTGTGTCACAGCTTTAATAGCTTCTATTGGCACTTCTATTTCTGCTAAAAGGGCTGCCATAGTACATGTTGGCTTTAACGTAAGTGGAGCTTTAATATTTATTCCAATTATATCTGTTTTCTCTTATCTTGTTTCTTTTACTGCTACAGACCTGCCCAGGCAAATTGCAAATGCTCATACTTTGTTTAATATTATGACTACCTTAATTATGTTTCCGCTAATGTTCATTCTTGTTTTTATAGCTAAAAAGGTAGTTCCTGGAAAAGATTTTTTGATAGATAGAGGTGTAAAATTTTTAGATGAAAGAATTTTGAGAACGCCTTCTATTGCTTTATCTCAAGCTGATAAAGAAACATTAAGAATGGCTGATATGACTAATGAGATGCTGAATAAAAGTGTTGATGCTTTTATGAAAAATGATAAGGATTTGATAAGAGTTGTAATTAAACAAGAAGAGGCTGTTGATGAGTCATATGAAAATATTGATAAATATTTAGCTAAAATACCTGAAAGGAAACTAAGTAGAAAAGGTTACCAAAGATTAGCCATCTTAAAACATAGTATCAATGATATTGAAAGAGTTGGAGATCATCTTAATAATATTGTTGAATTGGCTGAGCGCAAAATTAAATCAAAATTGGTTTTCTCTGAAACAGCCAATAGAGAAATGAGCATAATGTTTGATGAGGTTAAGAGAGTTTACAAAAATGCTATAAAAGCATTAAAGGAAAACGATGAAAGAAGTGCTAAGATAACTTTAAAGTTAGAGGATGATATAGATGAGAAAGAGAAAGAGTTTGAAGCTAATCATATAAGAAGATTAGAAAAAGGTATATGTCACCCAGCTTCTGGGATTATTTTTGTAGACACTTTACGTAACTTAGAGAGGATTAGTGATCATTCTAGAAATGTTGCTAATTCTGTTGTAGTTGGTTTTTGAAGTTGTGGGTTTTATCTTACGTGTCCCTCCAGGAGAAAGTCTCCTCCCATCTTTTTGACTGAGTTAATTTCTATGAAGGGAGTTTCTTTTAAGAAGTCAACTCCTTTTCCTTCGACCCATGTCAGGGCTCCTCTTCCTCCTATTATCCGGGGAGCAAGAAAAAGGAAGATCTTGTCCACGCTTCTTTTTTGAAAAAAGGACCCAATTACTTCTCCTCCTCCCTCTACTAAAAGATTCATTATTTCTAGTTCACCTAGCTTTTTCAGAACCTCCTCCAGACCCACCTTTCCGTCTTCCTCTCCCATTATGGCTACCTTAATTCCTTTCTTCTCTAATTGCAGGAGTTTATCTTTATCTGACCATAGGGTTGTGAAGACGAAGGTGTCAGCTTTGTCTTGATCCTGTAAGATGCGCGCCTTAAGAGGAATTCTTAGTGAGCTGTCCAGGACAATACGAGCAGAGTTTTTCTTGGAAGGCGGAAGAAGTGCGGGGTCATCCCTAATTATCGTATTCACCCCAACCAGGATGGCATCTACACGATCTCGCAAGCGGTGAGCGAGTCGACGTGATTTTTCGCTGGTAATCCATTTGGATTCACCCTTATAGGTGGCGATCTTTCCGTCTAGACTGGCCGCTGCCTTTACTATCACAAAGGGAATTCTCCTTTTCATAAATTTTGAAAAAGCCTCATTTACCTTTTCTGCTTCTTCTTTCAAGACCCCAACCTCAGTTTCTATTCCCCCTTTTTGTAGCTCCTCGATTCCCTTGCCTGAATTTACTGGATTGGGATCCAGGGTAGCTGCTATTACCTTTTTAATTCCAGCTTTGATTATTTTCTGGGTGCAGGGAGGGGTTTTTCCCCAGTGAGAACAGGGCTCCAGACTTACGTATAAAGTAGCCCCTTTTGCCTTGGCTTTGGCCTTCTCGATAGTCTCTACCTCAGCGTGAGGACCTCCGAAATAGCGATGATATCCCTGGGCAATTATGGTCTCATTTTTTGCGAGTACAGCTCCTACCATAGGATTTGGAGATACTTTTCCTTCCCCCTTTTTCGCTAAAGACAAGGCCAACCTCATCCATTTTTCTTTCATCTCTTTCATCTTGTTAAAGAAGACTCTCTTCAATTAATAACTCAGCAATCTGAATGGCGTTCAAAGCTGCTCCCTTACGAAGGTTATCAGCTACAATCCAGAGGTTAATCCCATTTTTGATTGATTTGTCTTTTCTAATTCTGCCCACAAAGACCTCATCTTTTTCTGCTGCTTCTAAAGGTAAAGGATATAGATGATCATCTATATTATCCTGCAGGATGACTCCGGGAGCTCGGGACAAAATCCTCTTTACTTGGGGTACGGAGAGTTCTTTTTCCATTTCCACGGTTACCGCTTCGGAGTGGCCAATAAATACCGGCACCCGGACGCAGGTTGCCGTTACGGCCATACGATCATCTTCCATAATCTTTTTGGTCTCGTTGGCTAGCTTTAACTCCTCTTCAGTGTAGCCATTGGGTAAAAACTGTCCTATATGGGGAATAAGATTAAAGGCAATTTGATGAGGATAAACCTCCTTTTTAATTTCTTCTCCCTTTAGCCATTGTTGGATCTGATCTTTAAGTTCCTCCATTGCTTCTCTTCCCGTTCCAGAGACTGCCTGATAGGTGGAAATGATCAACCGTTTAATACGTGTTATTTGATGAAGAGGATTTATAGCCACCACTAACTGAATGGTAGAGCAATTAGGATTTGCAATAATGCCTTGATGATTTTCGAGAGCGTCCGGATTCACCTCAGGCACCACCAGAGGTACTCCGGATTCCATCCTGAAGGCACTTGAGTTATCCACAACAACTGAACCCTTTTTCACAGCTTGAGGAGAGAATTCTTTGGAAATTTGGGCTCCCGCTGAAAAGAGAGCTATTTCCACACCTCTGAAAGAGGTGCTACTTAGCCTTTCTACCTTCAGATTTTCTCCGCAAAACCTTAAGACTCTGCCTTCCGATCTTTTTGAGGCAATTACTCGAAGATTTCCCACAGAAAAGCTGCGTTCTTCCAGGATGCGTAACATCTTTTCTCCTACAGCTCCAGTTGCTCCGACTACAGCTACATTATAACCCTTGCTCAAGTATCGGCCTCCTTATCCAGTTCAAATTCTCTGTGAATAACTCTTACTGCCCGCTTTCCTTCTCTTTTTTTAACCGCACAAGAAATCTTTATCTCTGAGGTGCTTATCATATCAATGTTTATTCCTTCTCTACCCAGAGCAGTAAACATACGAGCAGCTACCCCCGGGTGAGACTGCATTCCTGCCCCTACTAAGGAAACTTTGGCCATATCTGAATCGTAAATTACTTCTTTAACTTCGGTCTTTTGCTTTATCTTTCCCATAACTTCCTTAACGTCGTTCAAATCTCCTTCTTCTACGGTGAAGGAGATATCATTGGTTCCTTCTTTCGCACTACTCTGTACGATCATATCAACATTGATGTTTGCCTCAGCCAATCCTTTAAATATGAAACCAGCCATCCCAGGCTGATCTGGTACTTGTTTAATAGTTACCTTGGCCTCTTTTTCATTAAGGACAATCCCTGAGACGATAAAACGTTCCATAGATCCTTCTTTAATCAATTATTGTCCCCTCCTTTTGGTTAAAGCTGGAACGAGTATGTAATCGAACTCCATATTTTTTGGCTATTTCTACCGCTCGTAGATGGATGACCTGTGCACCTCCACTGGCTAGTTCCAGCATCTCTTCATAGGAGATGCGGGGAAGCTTTCTAGCCTGAGGAACTATTTGAGGATCAGCCGTATATACACCTTCCACATCGCTGCAAATTTCGCAAAGATCAGCTTTCAAAGCAGCCGCCAGAGCTACGGCCGTAATATCCGAGCCTCCTCTCCCCAAGGTAGTGATATCATTTTTGAGGGTAGCTCCCTGGTAGCCAGCTACTACAACGATTTTCCCCTTTTTCAGTTCCTCGAGGATCCTTCTGGTTTCAATTTTTTGAATGCGAGCCCTGGTGTGAGCCTCATCGGTAATTATCCGCACCTGAGGTCCGCTAAAGGCGATGGCAGACTCTCCCAACCCATGAAGAGCCATGGTTAATAAAGCACAGGAAACCATTTCTCCACTGGAAAGAAGTAGATCTAGTTCCCTTTTTGGGGGATACGGGTTAACCTGGTGGGCAAGATTAAGTAATTTATCGGTAGTATCTCCCATAGCTGAGACAACCGCTACTACTCTTTTTCCTTTCTTTTTTACCCCTACTATCCTTTCAGCAATCGCTTTAATCCTCTCCGGACAACTCAGTGAACTCCCCCCATATTTTTGTACCACCAGAGACAATTTCTTCCTCTTCTTAACCTCTAGGCTTCTCCAGAAATGAAGGAATTTTTTCTAGTTGTTCAAGCACGTATTGTCTAATTTTTTGCGGAAAAGGAAGATTCTTGATGAGCTTACCTTCTTTGATTATAGGTTTCAAAAGAGGAACAAGTTCCCCTCCACAGCTACATTTTGCTACCGTCTCCTTGGAAGGAAGAATTAGACGAGTACCACAAGAGGAACATTGCCAGAGTTGTTTTTTTCCGGAACGCTTTCCCTTTTTAGAAAAAGGTTTTCCTTCAATCTCTACGATGTCTAATGAAAAATCTATCACTGGAGCATTGCTTATCCAGGTACCTACTCCAAAGCTATCAACCACCTCTCGTAGCTCACGAATTTTCTTCTCATCGATCCCCCCCAAT
>WJOQ01000355.1 GCA_009618505.1 Clostridia bacterium
CGTGGGGAGCTAAGCCCTCCAACGTGGGGAGCGCGGAACTTAAAAACCAGTAAATACATTATCACCAGGGCAGTAAAAAATTCAGGAAAGGAAAGACCTATAAATGCAAAAAAAGTACTCAAATGGTCTCCCAAACTGTATTGATGGGTAGCCGAATAAATACCAATTAAAAGCCCCACTAATGTAGAGATCAAATGGGCGGAAAGGGCTATGATCATGGTCCATTTTAATCTTTCCCAGATCACCTCCTGGGCAGGCTTTCTATATCCAAAGGAATAGCCGAAATCTCCCCTGGTAACGATGTTCTTTATCCAGATTAGATATTGAACAGGCATGGATTTATCTAATCCATATGTTTTTCTCATCTCATCAACCATTTTTCTCGATTCTTCCTCACTTAAGCCCGCCTGAGATTTCAGTTGTGACTCTATAGCAGTCAAAAAATCACCGGGAGGGAGTTGAATTATCACAAAGCAAACAATACTAACAGCGAGCAATAATGGAATGACATAAAGAATTCTTCTGATAATATAGCTTATCACAGGATAGTTCCCCATTTAATTAGGAGGGGGAAGGATATCCTTCCCCCTCCTACATTTCTTTCCTTTGTCCCTTTCCCTTGTTTATTTCTCCTCATAGGTTGGAATTACCCCCGGGAGAAGTTCAGGCTTTTGCTCCTCCTTGGGAACCCAAAGCTGCCATGCACTTTGAGCCACATCGAACCATTCGTACATATAAGGTGGAGTACCGGGCGCAACGTTCCTCAGTCTGTTGGCAATTGCATTACCGACTTGCATCTTATAGAGGCCAATCCTGTAAAGATTTTTGGTCCATAAATTTTGAATTTCTGAGAATGTTGTCCTTACCTTTGAACCAGATGTCTCAGTTTTTAGTGAGTTTATCAGATCTCTTAAGCGAGCCTCAAAGGGAAATAGGTCTCTTTCCCCCCCTGGTCCAGCCTGGTGCCAGGTAGGAGTAATCTCAGTTACAGGCCCAAGGTCGGTTAATCTTGTCAGGGGAGTAAGACACAACACATTGTCACGCTCTATAGGTATCTCAAGTTCTCCACTGTCGGATAGAGCATTGAAAGTTGTGCCCTTGACGACTTTAAGAACAGACTTAATACCAGCTTCCATAAGGTAGGGAACTAAGGCCTCTCCTAAGTTCACGGCTGCGGTTTCGTCTTCAATAATATGTATTACCAGGGTCAAATCCTGACCAGCTAATGGAGTACCTGTAGCCCACTCCATTATACCATCGCCATCGATGTCCTTAAATCCCAGCTCTGCAAACAAACCTTTTGATTTCTCCAGATCATAAGCATAGGAGACGATAGCATCGGGATCATAATATGCAGAAGAGTCAACCAGACTACCTTCATACGGTGCAATTAGAGGTCCTGGGAAAATTGAGTTTGTTATTCCCTCCCGGTTAATGGCGTAGGATAAAGCTTTTCTAAACCTGAGATCTCTGAATAACTCTCTCATGGCTCGGTCTCTCTCCGTCTTCACCCCTTTGTAAAGTGAAAGATTTGGCTGCAAACTAAACGAAGCGTTATAACCGACAAATCGAGCCGCAAAGTAAGAGTCTGACCTCCCTCCTTCTTCCAGGGCAAAAGAGAAAACCCCCGGTGTTTCTAGGTTGGTATAATCACAACTTCCGGCTATCACATTTAAGGTTCTGGTTATCCCTCTTCTTCCCTTTTCAATATAAGCCTCGTTAAAATAGGGAAGTTGTTGCCCTTTCTCATCCACCTTCCAGTAGTAAGGATTTCTCCTGGCCACTATGAATCTTGCCGGTTCGAATTCTACTGGCACCCAAGGACCGAGCGTTACCACCGGAAGATCCTCAGGGGGTAGGGAATGAATGAAGCCTTCGTAAGTAGCATCTGGATTGTATTTTGGATGATGCTTTGCCAGAACATGCTTGGGAGCTGGTGCCAAACCGTAGCGGCCCATGCGGAAAAGAATGTATAGAGGGAAGGCTGCCCCAAAACGCCACCTGATGGTATACTTATCTACCTTTTCCAGTTCGGTTAATTTTCCGTTTATTGTCCATGCGCCCGCGCCGAGGAAGGAAGGAATATGGGAATCTAAATGGCAGTCGTAATATGTAAACAGCACATCATCAGCGGTGAATTCCACTCCATCCGACCACTTTGCTCCTTCAAGCAGATGCATGGTAAGGGTCTTGCCATCTTCGGACCATTCCCAACTGGTAGCTAAGTTTGGCACAGGTTCAATCGGATTTTTTAGCATCCACATATGGGCGGGTTCCACCAGGCCTTCCCAGACAAGCACCTCGGTGCCCCACCAACCTGACGTTAATCCTGCTGCCCAGTTCCAGCCCGCGGTTGGAGACCCACAAAAGACCCTCCACTTATCACCATATACCCCCACGCCGTCAGTCATAGCCTTAGAGTTTATAACCTGGGGGTTCTTGGGCAATCTCTCCCACACTGGGGGAAGTTCCCCTTTGGCCACTGCCAACTCTAATGCCTCAGGTTCGATATAGTTCGGGAGGGCCTTGTACTCCATAATGTCACTGATTTCGAACTTGCCTAAAAAGCTCTCCTGAGCGATAGCCACTGCGCTAAACGAGGTGATGAACATAAGCGCTATTAATATTGACATAACTTTCTTCATCTTAACCTCCGGAAAAACATATTTTCTTTCGTCATACATTACTCATTTTTCTGTGGAAAGCCCTAGAAACTAGAGAAAGGAATAGATCCTTCAACATTTCTCTTTTTAGATGCTTTCCTCATACCCCAGCTAACGACTTACTTGCTTCTCACCTCCCTCTGGCCTTATTTTTAGCTTTTTTAATTTCTTATAAATACTTATTTTTCTTTAAACAAAGGAGCCTGCGGACCAGAGCGTCAGGACATGCGATTGTCCGCAGACCTGACTATCCTCGTCTCTGATATTCCCTCTAAGCGCCTTGGCAAAATAATAAAAAAAGGATAGGCAACGCATAAAGCATCACCTATCCTTTTAGACTTTACGTTATCAAAGCTATCTTTCTTACAAGAAAAAGATAACCTATTCTCGGAAAGCGTGTTGAAGAACTCATTCCACAATTTTACTTTCCTTTCTGAGGAAATAATTTCTTCTTTAGTTTCTCTTTGTCCTCAATTAGCTCATCCATAGCCATTCTAATTAAGAAACCTTGAGAGAGACCTATCGCTTTTGATAGTTTTCTTAACCTTTCTAACTGCTCTTTTTTTAATGCTAAGAGTTCTAAACTTCAAAGAACTTTTCTTTAGTGCTTAAAGTTATTATAGTATATTTTAGCCTAATGTCAAGGGGATGTACTGGATGAGGAGTATACCAAAGCACCCTTCTATGGTTCCCGCAAGATTACGGCAGTCCTTTAGAAGAAGGGGGTATAAAGTCAATCGAAAAAGGATACAAAGATTAATGAGGCCGATGGGTATTGAGGCCATCTATCCGAAGCCCAATACCAGCAGGACCGATCCTAATCATAAAGTATACCCGTACCTTCTAAGAGATAGAGAAATTACCCGAGTTAATCAGGTATGGGGTACTGATATCACTTACATCAGACTAGGTCATGGCTGGCTCTACTTAGTGGCCATAATGGACTGGGTGAGTCGTTATGTTATCTCCTGGGAGCTATCCACTACCCTGGAACTTGACTTTTGTATAAGAGCCTTAAAAAAGGCGCTTTCTTTGACCTTGCCTGAGATCTTTAACTCTGATCAGGGTTCCCAGTTCACCAGTGTAGATTTTATTAAGAAGCTGCAAGAAAAGAATATCGCAATTAGCATGGATGGTAGAGGTAGAGCCATGGACAACATCTTCACTGAGAGGCTCTGGCGCTCAGTAAAATATGAGGAAGTCTATTTGCACGACTATCAGACGGTTCGAGAGGCAAAAGAGGGAATCAGCCGGTATCTGGCTTTCTACAACCAAGAAAGGCCACATCAGTCACTTGACTACCGGACACCAGATGAGGTATACTGTGATAGTAGAAACTACAAAAACAGGCCTATCTGTAACTTAACTTTGGCAAATTAGTGTCCGACCAATCCGGCCCACCCCATCTTTTTTACAGAGACAAAGGAAATAAGAAGATCAGGAAGATATATTCCAAGAGACATAATGCTAAAAGTAGTGCGCAGAGATGGGCAAATTTGCC
>WJOQ01000177.1 GCA_009618505.1 Clostridia bacterium
TAGGAGTAAAGCCGTACTTGTCCCACAGATACTCTGTTCTTTCTTTTAATTTCATTTTTCGTCAATCGTGAATCACCTCTCGATGCTAGATACCCGATTTGGTTCTATGCCTTATTCTTTATCTCCCCTCTCCTTAATCCTCTCCCCACCGGGGAGAGGGAAGGGGTGAGGGGGCGAGCATCTAGGATCGAGCATCAATTTTTTTGCAGGTTTTCTTACTAAACGCTATCCGCTAGACGCTATACGCTTTCTTGAATGCGGGGAAAGAGTGGTGGCCCTTCTTTTACCTTTGTCCCCGGCTTCAATTGTCCCCATATTTTGGCCTTATCCACTATTTGACTTTCTATATTCCCTTCAATCCCTAACTGCGTCCATATCTTTTGAGCTGAGTCAGGTATAAAAGGAAAAAGTATGAGGGCAAGGATACGTAGAGTTTCCAGGAGATTATAGAGAATATTATGGAGTTCTTTTTGTTTATTTGTTTCTTTTGCTAATTGCCAGGGAGCATTTTTATCTATGTAAAGGTTGGATAATTTCACTATTTCCCAGATACTTGACAGAGTCTGCGAGAAAGCAAGGACATTCATTGCTGAATCCAGTTCAGAGAAGACTTTCTCCGTCTTTTCTTTTAATTCTCCCCCATCTTCGTAGAATGGAGGAACCTTTCCCTGGCAATATCTTATTACCAGCGGAATAGTTCGGTTAAGCAAGTTTCCCAAATCATTGGCAAGGTCACTGTTTACCCGTTTTATGAAAAGAGAAGTAGAGAAATTACCATCCTCCCCAAAAGGAACTTCTCGCAGGAGAAAATAACGCAGAGAATCTGCTCCGTATTTACTTATTATCTCCTCTGGGTCTACGACGATTCCTTTAGATTTAGACATCTTCTCCCCCTTGAGCTTCCACCAGCCATGGGCGAAGACCATCCGGGGAAGTTCTATTCCTAGAGCCATCAGGATAGCTGGCCAGATTACCGCGTGAAACCTCAAAATATCTTTACCGATTAGATGAACATCTGCCGGCCAGTAAGTAGAGAATCTCTCGCCGTTGAGAGTGTACCCCAGAGCAGAAATATAGTTAATAAGAGCATCAACCCATACATAAATGGAGTGTTTCTCTTCTATCGGGCAGGGAATCCCCCAATCCAATCTTAATCTGGTAAAACTAATATCTTTCAACCCTCCCTTAATGAATTGGACCACCTCGTTTCTTCTGGTAGCAGGAAGGACAAAAGAAGGGTGAGCTTCAAAGTATTTCAGAAGAGGTTTTTCATACTTGGACAATCTCAAAAGGTAACTTTCCTCCTCTATCTTTTGTACTTCTCTGGCGCATTCAGGACAGAATCTTTCTTGTTTCAGTTGTGATTCCAGCCAGAAACTCTCGCAGGGAGTGCAGTACCACCCTTTATAGGTTCCCTTGTAAATGTCATTTTGTTCGTACAGTCTTTTGAATATCGTCCTTACTACTTCAGTATGTCGGGGCTCGGTAGTGCGAATAAAGTCATTGTAGGAAATGTTCAGATTTTTCCAGCGATTTTTGAATCGACTTGCCATTCTGCCAGCTAGCTCAGCAGGGGTTATTCCATCTTTCTTAGCTGCCTGGGCAATTTTGTTTCCGTGCTCATCGGTTCCGGTAAGAAAGAATACGCTATGTCCTTTGAGCCGGTTATATCTAGCTAGGACGTCAGCAGCTACCGTAGTATAAGCATGTCCTATGTGAGGGATATCATTAACGTAGTAGATAGGAGTAGTTACATAAAATTTCTTCTTCAAAAGATGCTTCCTTTTATTCTTGCTATTAATCTTGATCTTTCGTTCTATCCTATCAAATGGGTAATTGAGTGTCAAATTTGACCAGGGAGATAAAATTCATATAATATGAGTGTAGCAGAGAATTTCATCGCAGAGGGGGACAGGTGAAAATAAAGTTATCAGCCTCGGTTATGTGTGCGGACCTTTCTTGTCTAAGGAAAGATATCAAGTTATTAGAAGAGGGGCGAGTTGACTATTTGCATTTTGATATTATGGATGGACACTTTGTTCCTAATCTTACTTTGGGGTCAGGCATATTACGGTCATTAAGAAAGATAACTGCCCTGCCCTTTGATACTCATTTGATGATTGAAGAGCCTGCTAGGTACGTTCCTGTTTTTACTAAAGCAGGTAGTAGCATTATCTCCGTTCACGTGGAGGCCTGTTCTCATTTAAATAGAACGATTCAATTGATAAAGGAAAATGGGGCGAGAGCAGGGGTGGCCCTTAATCCAGCAACGCCTCTTTGTCGGTTAGATTATATTCTAGAAGAGGTTTCTCAGGTACTGATAATGATGGTTAATCCAGGTTTTGCTGGTCAGAAGCTTGTTCCGATTACTATATCTAAGATTGAGAAACTGGGGGAGATAATTGAGAAAAAAGGTCTTAAAATAGATATTGCTGTGGATGGAAATGTGAGTTTCGCTAATGCTCCGGTGATGGTCAAAGCAGGAGCTAGTATTCTGGTATGTGGCACCTCCAGTATTTTCCACCCTCATCTGGGGATTAAAAAGGGAATCGCAAAACTCAGAGAGGCTCTAAAATAGCCAGTATTTTGACTTTTTCTTTCTCTATGTTATATTACCAACAAGAAGTTGAGGGAGAGGTTGATGGAGCGAGTATTTATTTTTGATACAACTCTGCGAGATGGAGAACAAACTCCTGGAGCAAGCCTTACTGTTAGAGAAAAGTTGGAAATAGCCAGACAGTTGGAAAAACTAGG
This sequence comes from Clostridia bacterium, assembly GCA_009618505.1. The sequence continues at coordinate 2,755 of WJOQ01000177.1, forward strand.
AGTGGATGTTATCGAAGCGGGTTTTCCAGCTACATCTCCGGGAGATTTCGAAGCAGTAAGACGAATTACTCAAGAGGTTAGTGTTCCTGTTATTACTGCTTTAGCCCGTGCTCTTCCCTTCGATATCAAGCAGGCTGGAGAGGCTTTAAAAAAAGCCAAGAAGGGAAGAGTGCATACTTTCATTGGCACTTCTCCTATTCATATGAAGTATCAGCTTAACAAGAGTCCCCAACAGGTGCTGCAATTAGCACGGAAAGCGGTAAAATTGGCTCGAGAGTATACTTCTAAAGTAGAGTTTTCCCCTATGGATGCTACTCGAAGTGACTTTGTGTTTCTATGTGAGGTGATTGAGGCAGTAATTAATGAAGGAGCAGGAGTGATTAATATTCCTGATACAGTGGGATATTCTGCTCCTGAGGAATTCGGGAGTCTAATTCAAAGAATAATGGAGAAAGTACCTGATATAAATGAGACTATTCTCAGTGTTCACTGTCATAATGATTTGGGTATGGCTACTGCCAATTCTCTCGCGGCGATAAAGAACGGAGCCCGACAAATAGAATGCGCCATAAACGGACTTGGAGAAAGGGCAGGTAATACCTCCTTGGAAGAGGTAGTAATGGCTCTAAAGACAAGAGAGGATTTCTTCTCTTTCTCTACGTCTATCCATACCCAGCAGATTTACCGAACAAGTCGTCTTGTATCTCGCCTTACAGGTATCTTTGTCCAGCCTAACAAAGCAATTGTGGGTGAAAATGCTTTTCGGCACGAGTCTGGCATTCACCAGGATGGAGTACTTAAAAAGGCGGCTACCTTTGAGATAATGAGCCCCTCTTCAATTGGTGTGAAAGGAGAAGGGTTGGTTTTGGGTAAACTTTCAGGAAGACATGCTTTCAAAGAAAGACTCAAAGAACTCGGATTTTTACTAAAGGATAAAGAATTGGAGTTAGCCTTTGGAGCTTTTAAAGAGCTTGCAGACAAGAAAAAGAATATTTATGATGAAGATCTTGTATTTATCGTAGAAGAGAAAATATCAGAAATTCCAGAAGTCTATACCCTTGACTATATTCATACTGTCACCGGCAACAAAATTCTTTCTACGGCTACCATTAGAGTGAAAAAGAAGGGCGAGATGTTCCAGGAAGCCGCTTGCGGTGATGGGCCGGTTGATGCTGCTTACAAAGCTATAGACAGAATTACAGGGATAAGATTAGCTTTAGTGGATTATTCTATTCATTCGGTGACAGGGGGAAAGGATGCTTTGGGTGAGGTTATGATTAAGGTTAAGGGGGAAGGGAACCTTATTACTGGGAAAGGAGCAAGTACCGATATCATTGAGGCTAGTGCTAAGGCTTATATTAATGCTATTAATAGATTAGTCTATCGGCAGAGGAATAACATCTA
>WJOQ01000171.1 GCA_009618505.1 Clostridia bacterium
ACCTTTTTCCCTTTAACGCACGGACGCCACTGCAGCTTCGATTTGCGCAGCCAGTTTCTCTGGTGTTATATCACCCAGTGCCAGCTCCTGAAGGCCGGTATTTATCCTTTGAACTCCATCAGCGGGAATTACCGCATCGAGGATGAGAGTTGGGGGATGTAAGGGATAAAAAGTAAAGAGTTTCCTGTCCATCGGACCCATTTCAACATCTGAGATATCCAGATTGGTCCAAGAAGGTGGCTTAAGACTTCCTCCTAGAAGTCTTTTCTTGCTAGCTATAGGTCCAACATAGAAAGAAACCAATTTCCAGGCTGCCTCAGCCTTTTCTTGAGAAAGACCTGCTTTCATACCAAGACCTGTTGAAGCAACGAAAGAAGTGGAACCGGAGGGGCCTACCTGTCCTGCAAAGTCAGGAAGTACAGTAAGAGTGATCTTCTCTTGCTCTTCCGGAGTCATAAGACCATCAGCAACAGCCGAGAATGCACTTACACGCCAGTCGCCATCAATATAAAAGACGGCCTTATCTTCTGCAAATACGTTTGGACCATCTCCATACCCAAGCAGGACATTGCTTTCTAAAATTAGTCCCGTAGCATACATTTCTTCAACGATACGGAGAGCCCAGACAAACCCTTCATCAGTAAATGAAGCTTCACCCTTAACTGCCTTCATCAGCCATTCATCTCCTGCTGTTCTTCCAACTATAGCACTGAGAAGACAGGACTGCATAACCCAGGTAGGCTTAGCTGGTATTGCGATGGCCTCTAAACCAGCTCCCCTTATTGCAGGAACCATAGCCTTAAGTTCCTTATATGTCTGCGGCATAGCAAGACCAAGCCTATCGAGAAGCTCGGTATTGACATACAGCATATGGGATGCAGTACCTGAGAACATGGGAAGCTCATGAAGTCTACCGAGAAGCTGAGGAGCAACAGCTGCAGGAACGTAGTTATCTATATCGTCACCCAGGAATGGATAGAGGTCTGCTATCAGGCCAGATCTTGTAATTTTACCGGTTCGTTCAGCAGGCCATAGATACATAACATCAGGTAGCTGTCCAGCAGCAGCCAGTGCGGCAAGTTTCTGGTGATAGGCATCATCATAGAGTGTTTCAACTTCCAGTTTAATATCTGGATTGAGCTGGGCAAAAGTCTGTATTATGTCCAAGTCAACTTCAGCCCCTGGTGCAGTAATATCGAAATAATGTAACCACTTTATGGTAACTGCACCTGCACAGGAAGCAAAAACAACGAGGCTAAATGCTAATACACATAATAAAACGCCTATTTTTCTAAACATTTTATTTCCTCCCTATTTTTCTTTTTGTAAGCTTTCTTTTGATTTTAAGCTAACAGCCCCTATTCCCTTTTTCACCTCCTTACTGGCCTTATTTTTAGCTTCTTAAATCAGGTTACCTTTTTTGTCTTTTTCCTTGGTATACTAAAATCTTCATGGTTACGACTCTCTGTATTGTGGAATCGTTTCCACTTCTTCGAAAACTCTAGACGATTCACAGCTTAGGTGGCCCCGTGGAGTCTCTAACCACTAGTTCCGTTAAAATCACTGTCTGACTAGGTTTTTTAGTTATACCATTTAGGTTCTCAAAGAGTTTTCTTGCTGCTATTCGTCCCATTTCTCGCTTGGATACCCTTATAGTGGTCAAGGGTGGATGTGCTTGTTTTGCCTGTAGAATATCATCAAAACCTGCTAAGCTTACATCCTCAGGTATTCTTAATCCTTCCTCTCGAATAATCTTAGCAGCAGCCAGAGTTACTATATCAGTAGTAGCAAAAATAGCAGTTGGAAAAGGTTGGATTTTTATCTTCTTTTTCATAACTTCATAGGCATCGTTGAAATTTAAATCTGCTTCCCAGACTATCTTTTCATCGTATCTTAATCCTGCTTTTCTAAGCGTTTCTTTATACCCCTCAAACCTTTGTATGAAGCTTGGTCTATCTTGCGGTCCTCTTAAAAAACCAATCCTTCGATGACCCAATTCAAGAAGATGATTAACCATCTTACAAGCACCATTAAAGTTATCAATCACTACAGAATCTACATTTCCCTGTTCGATAGCATGATCTACCAGTACCAGAGTTATCTCCTTCTCTTCGAGTTGCAAGATAAATCTTTCACTAACCTTGCTAGCGAAAATAACTCCATCTATCCTTTTTTCTTTAACCATCCTGGGAAGATCCTCTTGGTTCTCGTCAAGAATAGAAAATATAAGATGGTAATTTCTTTCTCTCGTCTCTGCTTCAACGCCCTCAAAAACCCTGGAATAAAAAGGGTTAGAGGTACCACCTTTAACGCTAGCAGGAAGTATAAAACCTATGTTTCCTGTTTTTCTGGTAACTAGCCCCCGAGCCATAGCATTAGGAGTATAGTTAATTTCTTTTGCCGCTTTTGACACTCTTGCTTTTGTTTCTTCCTTAACCGGCCCGCTGCTATTCAAAGCTCTTGAGGCTGTAGAAACAGATACTCTCGCCCGCTTAGCTACATCTCGAATTGTTACTACTATTTTGATTCCACCTTTCAAGTAAAACGCTCACTCGACATAATATTTCACTTTTTGTTTTTATTAAAAGCACTTTAGATACTTCTCACTAATTTTTAAGGAAAAATATGAAAACGTTTCTATAATAAATTTAATAGAAATAGAAATTTTGTCAAGTCTTGCTTAGAGTATTTGATAGGTAACAATTAAAGTCGGACAGTGGGAACACTAAAGAAGGATTCTATCTTTGCTGATAATCTATAAGTGGGTAAAGGTGGAAAAATCAAGATCTGACCCCGTTATTTATTTTATTATTATTTAGAGCCATAATTGCTTTGGCTGTAAAATAGCCAATGATAGCACCAAAAAAGACATCTGAAGCCCAGTGGGAATTGTCATTAACTCTGGAGAGAGCAGTTAATGTGGCGATGCCATATACTAAGGGCGGGACAAACGCCTTATCCCCATACTCTGAAGCTATTACAGTTGCTATGGCAAAGGCAGAAGATGAATGTCCGGAAGGAAAAGATAGATTAGAAGTAGAAAAACTAGGCCCATCCCATATATTATATGGGTCTCCGCTGCTGGGTCTATGTCTATGTCCAGTAAACTTCAGGGCTTGTACAAAAAGCCCAGAAATCACAAAACTTTTCAGACTTAACAGAGCAGTTCTTTGAGCTTTCTCATCTTCGAACAAGTGACCATAAAGATAGAGCGCGCCTAAACCCGGCAGGGTATATCTGCCATCGCCAAAGGGTTTGGCAAACTCTGAAACTCTGTCACTGACACTACTGCGATTTTCCTGCACCCAATCCTGTATTTTTTGATCCTGAGTGTATAGCCCCGCTGTTATCCCTGCTATGAGCGAAGCCTTTATCCAATCTGATCTTTGCCAGTGAGACGGTGGGATGAGGATGCTTTTTATATCTGATATATATCCCTCAAAATAGTCAAAATTTAACTTGAGTCCTCTGGCGTAGTCTTGCTTTATCTGGATTTGTTGATAAGAAGGCTTAAATGAAAGCTCGTCTTTAAGTGACTGAGTGGAAGATGTGCCACTAATGGCGATCATTAATAATAATGCAGCCAGCCAACTGTTTAGAATTATCCTGAACACGTTTTTACCCCCTTAATCCCGTAGTCCTCCTTTATCAAGACTGACCCGACTGGTTGGTTTTACAAACATAAATAGAGCTATTGAAATTATTGCTAATGTAAAGCCATAGGTAAATGTTGCCCCTGGACCTATCTTATCCCATAACAGCCCGGCAACATATCCACCTGGCAGTGCTACTAATCCTATGGCTGTATGAAATGTTCCTAACGCGGTTGCTTTTAGATTCCCTGGTGCTAAGTCTACTACCAGGGCTCTTTGAACACCATCAATCATAGCATAGAATACCCCATAAACAATAAAGAATATCAGAATGGTATAAATACTTGAGGTAAATATCAAGCCAATAGAAGTTACAGCAAATACCAAATAGCCTGTTGTCTCTGCAGCACCTTCAACAATACCTACTGCACAAGCACCAGCCCCTAAGACAGTAGTTAAAAATAGAGGAATTAAGGGAAAGACCATCTGACTTGACAGGTCAGTGAATAGACTAACCAATCCTAATATCAATATATTTCTGGTAATACCTTGAAAAAATC
>WJOQ01000096.1 GCA_009618505.1 Clostridia bacterium
GTTTCATTTTGGGATTCCATGCACTTCTACGATGACCAAAATGAGCTCCTGCTTCTAATAGTTCTTTCATCCTAACCATAGGCATCTCTTCCTCCTGCTTATTGCGTTTTTTTCACTTATTAAAATAGACATTTTAGTTTAAAAAATCCCTTTCTCTACACGGATCAACAAGGGATATTCCTTCACCACTGACAAATCACTAATTCTCTTAAGGGCATCTTGAATAGCCTTTTCCCTTGCTTTATGAGTGAGCATTATTATAGGCACTGAATCTGTGCTATTTCGGCCCTCCCCTTTCTGTAGAACTGATTTGATACTTATATCATAATCCCCTAAAATTCCAGATATTTTTGCTAAAACACCGGCTCGATCAAGAACGCTAAACCTCAAATAATAATTACCTTCAATCTCTCCTATCTTTCCTAAATCCATATTTTCTCTGCACCCTGGCAAGAGTAACTTTCTACCTTTAGCCACGCAAATCAAATCTTCCAATATGGCAGCTGCTGTAGGATATTTGCCAGCCCCTGGAGCCTGCATCCCTATTTCCAATCCTATTTCATCCCTCAGTTCAATGCCATTCTCTATTCCCTCTAAGCGAGCTAGTCCTTTACCTATTGGAAGAAGGGCAGGATGAACTCTTGCTTCCAAATAGTTATCTTCTTGCCTGGCAATGGCCAGAAGTTTTACCCTATATCCTAACTCTTGAGCAAAAAGAATATCTTGATAGGAAATCCTTCTAATCCCTTCTATAAAAAAAGAATCAAGAGACGGGAAGAATCCCGTAGTCAAGCCAAGCAAAACTACCAACTTATGGGCTGTATCAAAGCCATCAATATCGTCAGAAGGGTCCTTCTCCGCATAACCAATTTCTTGTGCTTTTTTGACCATAGAAAACAAATCCTCTTTTGTCTTTTCCATCTCTGTTAATATATAATTGCATGTTCCATTGAAAACCCCTATTAACTTACTAATCCGGAGAGGAGAGGAGGTTATACTCTCTATAAGGCGGTAACTAGCGATATTAGACCCTCTTACTCCTAAATAGCAATTATTCTGACTGGCTTCTTTAAAAATTCGACTTCCTGCCCGAGCCAAAAGAGCTTTGTTAGCAGTTATTATATTTTTACCTCTTTTCAAAGCCTCTAATATTATCTCTTCAGCAGGATATATCCCTCCCATCACTTCTATAATAGTATCAATTTTTGGATTTTCCAGAATCTCCTTATAGTTTGTAGTTAATAAATGGGGAGAAAGAGAAAGCGGTCTCTCTTTATCTAAATGTTTAATAGCTATTTTCTCCAAAACAAATTCATAATCTCTCTTTTCTTCTTTTTTTCGGAGAAGAAGTTCTACTACTCCTCTTCCTACTGTTCCCAGTCCAAGCAATCCAAGACGGATTATCTTTTTCCCCATTTCTAACACCTTTTCATCTGAGATAATACTGGAATATGCCTCTTTTGTCAAATACCGACACCTGATGGCTAGAACGTACGGTTTGGAAAAATTTTTGATAAAAACTACTACTCACCCTGGAGGGATGGTGTAAGTGGGGTATTCTTGATTTGAAAAAGGGTGAATTAGGTTTTTCTTTTTTTTCCTAACTCATCTATCTTTTTCTCCAATCTCTCAATATCATCCTTGCTAGCTATATTAACTCTGGAAAGCATCTCCTCCACTTTATCTCCTATCTTTCTTTCTACTTCTGCCTTCTCTTCCTTCCCTCTTTTGATTATTTCTCCCAAAAAATCTTCTTTCTCACCCCAGGAAATCTCTCCTTTTTTTGCCAACTCCTCTACTAATTCCTCTATTTTCTCCTGGGTAAGGGCAAATACTCCAAGTCCTGAGAGAAATAGCTTTCTCAACAATTGGTCCAATTCTCCCACCTCCCTCAATATCGTATCTCACATCTCGATCCTCGATACTCGTTTTTGTCTCACCCTAGCCTTTTGTCTTTGGTTTTTCTTCTTTTACGGGCATCGAGTATCCAGGATCGAGTATATGGAACTCAGACGTTTTTTTACTTTTGAGGCACTGGATACGATTCACTAAATACTAACGACTATTAAAGTACCTCATAGCAATCCAACATCACATCCATTTAGTCTATTATACAAAAAGCCTGCAAAAGGTCAAAATAGGCCAAACAACCCTGTAATCGCTTCTCTTGTCCTCTATACGTCCGCTCATCTAGCTTCAATTGGAAACGGGGAGTACCGCTATCCTATTTCCCTATGCAAAAATGAGAAAAAATCTGATCCAGAATGTCATCAGCAACTACCTCCCCTGTAATCTCTCCTATTCTATCTATAGCTTCCCTTAAATCGAAAGCTATGAGCTCTTCAGACAGTTTGCCTCTTATTCCCAGGAGAGCTCCCTCTACGTTTTGTCGTGCCTGCTCTAAAGCCTGCTCCTGCCTTATGCTCAAAATAAGAGAATCACTGGAAGAAACGGTTGCCTCCTTTAAGGCAAACTCTGCTGTTCTTTCTTTAAGTTCTTCTAAGTTAATCTCCTGGGTAGCTGATATCTCTACCACCTCTTGGCCAGGAAAGAAAGACTCAATTCTCTGTTTATCTATTCTCTGGGGTAAATCTATCTTATTCACAACCAGCAGGGTCTTTTCCTTTTCCATTCTTTCAAGAATTGAAATATCCTCTTTTTCTAGGGGAAGAGAACCGTCAACCATCAAAAGTATGATATTTGCCTCCTCTAATTTGGCATGGGTTCGACGCACGGCTTCCTCTTCTATTTTACCTTCTACCTCTCTTAGTCCTGCTGTATCAATAATCCACAAAGGAAATCCTTTAATGTTTATCATCTCTTCGATGGTATCTCGCGTTGTTCCCGGAGTATGGCTGACGATAGCTCTTTCTCTCTGCAGAAGAGTGTTCAGAAGACTGGATTTGCCGACATTAGGTCTTCCTACGATTACTGCCTTTAAACCCTCTTTATAGACCCTTCCCCTTCTGGCCGTTTTCAGAAGTAGAGCAATCTGGACTAAAATATCTTTAAGGCGGCTCTCTTCATCCTTCCTGGATAAATGCTCAATATCTTCTTCTCCAAACTCTATTTCTGCCTCCAGGCAAGAGAGAAAATCAACCATTTTTTTCTTAAGCGTGTTAATCTTCTCAGATAATCCTCCCTTTAGCTGATTTAGCGCTATTTCCAGGCTTTTTTCTGTTTTCGCCTGCACCACCTCTAGTACACTCTCGGCTTGAGCAAGGTCGATTCTTCCATTCAAGAAGGCTCTCTTAGTAAATTCCCCCGCTTCAGCCAAGCGAGCACCGAGTTTTAATGTAAGTCGTAAGGTTTTTCGTAAGGGGACAGGGCCAGAGTGGCAATTTATCTCCGCTATATCTTCTCGGGTATAGCTTTTAGGCGCTGGCATTAAAGTAAGCAGCACCTCATCTATCAATTCTTTGCTCTCAGGGTCAATTATCCATCCATAGTGAGTCTTAAAGGGGGTCTTCCAGTTGACCTTTTTCGCATAGGAAGGTTGGAAAATTTTTCTGGCTATAAGAAAAGATTTTTTGCCACTCATCCTCACAATGCCTATGCCAGATTCTCCTATAGGAGTAGCAATAGCAGCTATAGTATCTTCAGATATCATTTTACATTTTTGGCTGGCTGGGAAGGAGACATCCTTCGACGAATCAAGAATTGTTGGAAAATAGAAAAAAGGGTAGAGGTAAACCAATAGAGCATTACCCCGGAAGGGAGGGACCACAACATTACAATAATGAAGATGGGAAAGAATTGCATCATCTTAGCCATTCCTTGCTGTTGCCCTGCTGATTGTATCTGAGTCTTTTGAGTGATTCTCTGTTGCAGGAACATAGTTACCCCCAGGGCTAAAAGCAAAGGAATATTGGGTTGACCGAGATTTTTTATCCAGAGGAAAGAGGGATTTTCAGAAAAGTTGAAATTGAGAAGAGCTCGGTAAAGAACAAAAATGATAGGCATCTGAATTATAAGTGGGAAACAGCCGGACATGGGGTTGACCTTATGTTTCTTATATATCTTCATCATTTCTATCTGCATTTGTTTGGGGTCACCTTTGAACTTAGTTTGCACAGCCTTTACCTCAGGTTGAATAACCTGCATTTTATGCATAGAAGTAAATTGTTTA
>WJOQ01000189.1 GCA_009618505.1 Clostridia bacterium
CCTAGTACTATGGTAAACAGAAATCCCATGGTAATGGTAAACAGAAATACCATAGTGATGGTAAACAGAATTCCCATTTTGAGGGAACTCCTGTATGGTTTTAGAAAACTTTACAGGAGCGGAAATGATAAGAGAAAAAATGTACGAAAAGGTTCAAACCTTTAAGAGACTGGGGTATTCCAGATCAAAGATAGCATCAGAACTGGGATTAGATCACAAAACCGTAGCCAAGTATTATCGAATGGATGAGAGGGACTTCAGATCTTTCCGGCAACAGCATATGTTTCGGGATAAGGCGTTGGAAGAATATGAGAAAGATATCCTGGAAGTGTATGAGGAGAATGAATTTCGAAAGCTTAATATGTCCTCTGTGTATGATTATCTGGAAGAGAGATACGGCACTCTTCCGGGCAATGAGCAAACCTTGCGCAACTACATAAGTTATCTTATTCAGGCAAACAAGATGAGGCTGGATGAGAAAATAAGGACCTATACGAAAGTACCGGAACTGCCTTATGGAAGACAGATGCAGTTTGATTTTGGCCAGTACCGGTTGAGAAGTGGACTTAAACTTTTCATGTGTGTGGCCGTGCTTTCGGCAAGTCGCTATAAGTATGTCATTTTTCAGGACCATCCATTTAAGACAAGGGAGGTTATTCATCATCTGCTTAACTGTTTCGATTATTTTGGAGGAGTGCCCGAAGAGATGGTCATTGATCAAGATAATTTAATGGTTGTGAGTGAAAACGCCGGGGACATAATCTACACCGATGATTTTAAGTATTTTATCGAAGAACAGGAGATAAGAATGTATGTCTGCCGGGTAGCAGATCCTGAAACGAAAGGGAAGATTGAAAACTTGATCAAATACGTAAAAAACAATTTCTTCAGCATAAGAGATTTTACTGCTCTCGATGAAGCGAACGAAAGTGTTGTTACCTGGCTGAAAAGAAGGGCAAATGGGAAAATATCGCAGGCTACAAAGCAAATACCAGACCTACTCATAGAACACGAAAGAGAACACTTGAGGCCTGTGCGGAACTCAATATTCAGGAAAGACTCTCTTATCGGCAGAGAGGAAAGGAATGTCAACGAGAAAGCCTGTATATCGGTAGATGCCTGCGGGTATCGGCTGCCTTTAAAATACCGGAACAAAACGGTTGAGATCTATCTCACCAAACAGAAGTTATTCGTCTTTGATCTGTACACGGGAGAAGAGATTGTTGACTATGAGCTTTCTCCTATACCCGGAAGAATAGTATGCAAGAGAGAGCATAGGAGGGAAATGGAGAAAACAGCCCAGGAGTTGAAAGCGCTTGTTCGGGACATGTTTGAGGGAGAGAGCTGGAAGAAGTTCACAGAAAGGAATTTTAAAACCTTTTCACGATATGTGAGAGACCAATGCTTGGAAGCGAAAAGATACTTTCTGGCGAAGGATGTTGACATCGATATTCTGGAGAGAGCTCTGGAATATTGCCTGGAGAATGATACACTAAGTTTTGCAAATCTGAATGACACCTATGCCTATTTTAAGCGTGAGTCAGAAGGATCAAAAGATGTCTTACAGGAAATAAAGACTCTAGCCCGGGAATATCAGGGACCTCATGAGCCTTTAAATGTCAGTAAAAGGAACATATCTGTGTACAGAGAGCTCATCAGTGAAAGGGAGAGAGTCATCACATGAAAGCCTATGAACAGACTCTGAGCTATTTAAACACCCTGAATCTGAGAGGAGCGGCCACCAGTCTTGATGAAATGATCCATGATGCGGAGATAGGGAAAGCGTCCTATATTACGTTCCTGAACACCATATTTACCACTGAGATATCTTATAGAGTAAAGCGCCGTGTTGAGAGAAACATGACCGCGGCTCATTTTCCGGTCATAAAGAGAATGGGTAATTTTGAGTTTGGCCGGGTCGAGGGGATAGGAAAATCTGAAGCGGTAAATCTCCTTGACTGCCGCTGGATAGATAACAAAGAGAATCTTTTATTCTTTGGTCCTCCCGGCATCGGGAAAACACACTTATCCATAGCCTTTGGAGTAGCGGCGGTGGAGAAAGGATATAAGGTGTGTTTTGAGAGAATAGCCAACCTCATAAAGTTGCTTAAAACAGCTGAGATACAGAAAACATCTGAATACAGGATCAGGAGAATAATGAAATCAAGCCTCATGATTATTGATGAGATAGGATACACTCCGATTGAGAAACGAGAGGCGAATCTCTTTTTCAGCCTGATCAGTGAGATGCATGAGAAATTATCAATAATCGTTACTTCGAATAAAAGCTTTGAATCCTGGGCTGAAATGATGGGTGACGCAGTGATGACCGCAGCATTGCTGGATAGGTTATTGCATCACGCCAGGGTTTTCAACCTGGATGGAGAATCCTACAGAATAAAAAATCAAAAGAAGGAGGTATGATCATTTCCAGCTTCTTGAGAAATGGGAAATCCGTTTACCAAAGCGGTGGGAAATGTCCTTACCAAACTAATGGGAAATGTCCTTACCGAACAAGTGGGAAAAGTACTTGACATTTACAATGTGACGCAAATCGAGGAATATATGCCTTCTGTTAGCGTATAAAAAGCTTACAATTTGTGTTGTTTGATTGCCAAAAATTCGAAATTTCTTGTTAGATTAGTCCAGAAAGGAAATAATCAGCAGAGACAACATGAACATCATTAATAAAACGATTAAATCCTGATTCTTTCACTACTTGATAAACAAAAGGAATTTTCAACTTTTCCCTATAATAAAGAAGCGAGTTTGAAACATCTGTGTCAGAGAGCTTAGCCTCAACGGCAAACCATGGCTTCTCCTTGACTGTAATGAGAAAGTCTACTTCCTTTTTGTCTACATTTCTTAAGAAACATAGCTCTGTTTTATAGCCCTCATAGTCATATAAATAATGGCATAACTTTAATAAATGCGCTGCTATCATATTTTCGAACCTAGGTGCTGGATTTTCCACTTCTGACCAATCCCACAAATATAGCTTTGGTTCTTTTTTTATTGATCTTACAATACTTCGAGCAAAAGGATGAATTCTAAAATGATAATAAAAGTTTTCAAGAATATTTAGCCAGTTAGATACGGCACGGTGACTTACCTCTAGGTCTTCTCGTATAGAATTCACAGATAAAAGCGACCCCACTCTATCTGGCAAGATATCACTCAACAACTTCATATTGCCTAGATCTCTGATTTGTTCAATATCTGTGATGTCTTCACGAAACATTCTCTCGATTTTTTCGTTATGCCAGCGACGCAGAAATCTTGGACTCTCTTTTAAAAATGGCTCTGGAAATCCTCCAAATTTGAAAAGTGCATCGAATTCAACCCTGTGAAATTTCTCATCTAAAGGAACCTCTTGAAATATCTTAATCTTGTTTGTTCTGTTAAGCACTTCCGCCAGAGAAAAAGGATGTAATCGATAATAATGGTATCTTCCCTGGAGAGAATCTCCGCCTCTTCTATAGATATCTAGCCTGGCGCTTCCTGTGATTAAGAATTTATATCTATGCTTAAGTTTATCGTATTCCCCTTTTATCAAATTCTTCCAGTTCTTATACTTATGTACCTCATCAAGAATAATCAATTCAGCATTGCCTGGCCAATCAGATTGCATAATTTGCTTTCTATCGGACCGTTTATCCCAATTATAATAAGCTGATTCCTTAAATTTTTCAGCAACAATATTGACAGCAAATGTGGTTTTTCCCACCTGTCGTGCCCCACCAACAAAAACCATCTTCTCAAATAGATCTCTGACGACACATGGGGTTAAATACCTGTCTTTTAACATGAATTCATTATAATCATTTCTAATAATTAAATCAAATATTTTTGCTTTAAAGCAAAATTATTCGCTATTTTTTTTGCTTATTAGCAAAATTGTGAGTAAAGAAATTTACTGCTTTTCCCTTTGCCTGATTCCCTGTTAAAAATAAATACACCAACTTCCAATAATTATTATCTTATTCAGAACTCCTACTTTATTTATCCGTCTTAAAACTTCAAGACAAAGATCGTATTGCTTTTCCACTTAACGCCATTAGGAGAAGTATAGATAGAAGCGCTATAATCTAATCGTTCAGGAGGCATAGGGGGCGGAGTTTGTTTAT
>WJOQ01000339.1 GCA_009618505.1 Clostridia bacterium
AAAGAAGAATTCGCTAAGCAGGCCCTTGTAGCCCTGACTTCCGTCCTCGGTAGCGATTTGTACTTTAACATTCAAATTCTTAAGGTTTTCCAGGCATAAAATCTTTCCTTTACTCTCAGCTCCTAGAAGGATGAGAATATTTTCTCTGTTTAATTTCTCTGCTAAAAAATAAAGAGGAGCTATTCCCATCCCTCCAGCTACTAAAACAATTTTTTTTAAATCAGGGCTTATTTTGAATCCTTGCCCCAGAGGGCCCAGGGTATCTATCTCATTTCCTATTTTCTTCCTGGATAAAAACTCTGTCCCTCTGCCTACTACCTTATAGAGTATCTCGATTTTTTTACGTTCGCATCTATGGATGCTAAAAGGGCGTCTTAGTAAGGGGTCATATCCGTCCTTTATTCTTATATGCACAAACTGTCCTGGTTTTGCTTCCTGGGCAATTCCTGGGGCATGCAAGCGCATCTTATAATGCCCGGAGATGATTTTCTCATTGAATAAAATCTTGGCTTTGATCTGATACATTTTTTGGGGTCCAGTTATATACTCGTCGAACCGAAGGTACTCAAAGTAACATATTTTCTGAAGAAGCCCTATAGGAACAAAATCGTGAATAGTGAATGGTGAATCGCAAACAAGAAAAACAAGTTTAAGTTCTGGATACTCGATTCTCGATACTTGATGCTCGCAAAAGATAAAAGAGGAAACTAAAGACGAGTATCGAGTATCTAGCATCGAGATAGGATTCACGAAATACGATTCACCAGCTCTGTCGTGCGTGATGCGTATTGCGCAATACGATATACGAGATTGTCCTAAGATGTTTTTATTATATCAAGATTATTCAGAAAACTCAAGTTGACAGTGGTATTTCTTTGATATAGAATGAATTTCTTGGGTGATAGTCTAATGTTCAGGTATAGGGTTTCAATGAACATAAAAAGGGAGAGGATGTGATAGTTGAAAAGCTTAATTAGCGAGATACGAGATACGAACAACGAGATACGGATTTTAGGTATTGATGAAGCAGGTAGAGGACCGGTAATAGGCCCACTGGTTATATGTGGGTTGATAATGAATTCGTCTAATATACCAGAACTTTCACAAAGAGGAGTAAAGGATTCAAAGATGCTCACCTCTTTTCGGCGAAAGAAATTGAAGGAAGATATCCATTCTTTGGCTGAGGCGTATGAGTTAATTGTCATTTCTCCCGAGAATATAGATAAAGAGGGGATGAATGATTTGGAGTTGAGAGTTGTGGCGAAATTAATTACTCAATTTTATCCCAATCAGGTTTTTTTAGATGCTCCTACCCGTAATTGTCTTTCCTACCAGAAAAAGATAAGAGGACTTCTTTCTGGTAAAATGAAAGTAGGATTGGTGGTAGAAAACTTTGCCGACAAGAACTATCCTGTAGTAGGAGCAGCTTCCATCTTGGCCAAAGTGGAAAGAGATAGAATAATATCTGAACTTGCAAAGCAGTATGGAGATATAGGCTCAGGTTACCCCTCCGATGAGAAGACAATTAGATTTCTGGGAGAATATTTTCACCGTAAAAAATGTTTTCCTCCCATAGTTAGAAAAAGATGGAAAACTCTGCAAAGAATTAAAATGAAGGAAGAAAGGGAAAGATGTTGGTGATTTCGAGAAGAAGAAGATTGATAATTCTAGCTGTGGTGGCAGTTAGTGTTGTTATTCTATTTCTTATATATTGGCAAAAGGAAAAGGAAGTTTCTTCTACCGGGAAGGATGAAGAGAAAGAAGAGGCTCCTCTTTTAAGTGTCAAAGGAGTAAGCTTAGTAGGGTGGAACGAGGATGGAGAAAAAAGTTGGAAGGTTGAGGCTGATTCGGGGGTGCAGTTTTCTGATAGGATGGTTTTAAAAGAAGTGAAATTTTATCTTTTGGATGGAGGAGAATTTGTCTCTAAAGGAGAAACAAGAGAAGCAATAATAGATCGTAATTCTAATTTAATTCTTAAGGAAGATATTGTACTTGTCTCCTATCTTGATGGAACCCAGCTTTTTACTTCTGAGATGAAATGGATGACTTCAGAAAGGAGATTAGAGACCGAGGAGAAAGTTATTGTAAAAAGAAAGAATATTATTGTGGAAGGGCTAGGTCTTACTGCCAATCCTGATTTATCTCAGATTGAAATAAAAAGTAGGGCTGTGACCAAATTTGTTGAGAATAGTTAGCAGTGGCCGGGCGAATTTTGTAAAGCAGGTTCTCTATGGCACCTTAAATAGTTCATAGTTATTAGTTCATAGTTCATCGATAGAAAAGAACAATGAGATGATAAGTAGTGAGTGGTTAATTGGTGAGTAGTGTTCTCTCCCCTCTGGAGTGAAGGGAGAATTAACCATTTAACTAATTAACCAAGTTAATTAACGGGTTAGCAGGTCAATGAACATAAAAAGGAGAAAATGATGAAGAGGAAAAGGAGAAGTTTTTTCGTAGGAATGGGGTTAGTACTTATTTCAAGTATCATTTGTGCAGGAACAGCCCTGGCAAATCAAAAAACGATGGTAGTTAGTTCTCTTGAACAGAAGATAGATTATGAAAATCAAATATTTGTTTATACAGGTGAAGTAAAGGCTACCTGGGGAGATATAGTAATGGAGGCAGATGAGATGGAGGCTTATCTAACCGAAGAGAATACTCTGAAAGAAATTGTAGGCAGGGGGAATGTGAAAGTACTCCGGAAAGAGACAAATAGGCAAGTTACTGGGACAAGTGCTATTTATACTCCTGAAGATGATAAACTAATTGTAGAGGGGCAAGCTCATTATCAAGACGAGTTAGGAAATGATCTTCAGGCAGATAAGATAACTCTTTGGATTGAAACAGAAAAAATTGAAGCAGAAGGAACTCCTGTCAATGCAATTTATGTATTGAAAGAACTGGAAGAGGAGTAAATTCGTGATTCTACAAGTGGACAATTTAGTAAAAAGGTATCGAAAGGTCCCGGTAGTAAATAGGATATCTCTTAAGGTGAGTCAGGGGGAAGTGGTGGGTCTTTTGGGTCCAAATGGGGCAGGAAAAACCACCACTTTCCATCTTATAGTAGGTTTGATCAAGCCTGATCAGGGAAAAATATTGTTAGGAGAAGAAGATATTACCCATCTTCCTACTTATCAAAGAGCGAGAAAGGGGATTGCTTATCTTCCTCAAGGGCCTTCTGTTTTTCAAAACCTCACCGTTAAGGAGAACTTGATAGCCATCCTTCAAACTTTGAATTTTTCTTTAGGAGAACAGGAGGAGAGGGCAAATTATCTATTATCAGAATTGGGAATTAGCCATTTAGCCAAGCAAAAAGCTTATTTGCTTTCTGGGGGAGAGCGTCGCAGAGTGGAAATAGCCAGGGCTTTAGTTACTTCTCCTCACTTCATTCTTCTTGATGAGCCTTTTGCCGGGATAGATCCTATTACTGTTTCTGATTTGCAGACGATTATTTCTGAGCTTAAGAATAAGAACATAGGGGTACTTCTTACTGACCATAGTGTTCGAGAGACTCTCCAGATTACTGATTTTTCCTATATTGTATATCAGGGGAGAATTCTTATTACCGGGAAAAGAGATGAGCTTACCCAAGACAAGAAAGCAAGGGAGATTTTTTTGGGAGAGAAATTCAAACTCTAAAATAGGAAAGGTTATTCTTCTGCTATTCTTTGCAATGGCGATAAGCTTTCTCTTTATGGTTTTTCCTTCCTTTTCTTCAGAAAGAACCTTCCAAATTAACCTTCAAGCAGATTATATTAGCTGGAGTGAGGACCTGTCCATAGTCATAGGAAAAGGAAAGGTCAGTTTAGAATATAAAGATGTTCAGATTGAAACAGAAAATGTAAGAATAGATTTGCATACTTCCGAACTTTTAGCCTGGGATAAAGTGAATTTCAGATTGAAAGCGCGAAGGATAGAAGGAGAGAATCTCAGATATAATCTAGAGAAAGAAGAAGGAACAATCCAACACCCTAGCGGGAAAGAAGGTCTTTTTTTTTATCGGGCAGAAGAAGCTTTTTTTTCCTCAGAAATAATAGAACTGAGAAAAGCCTACTTTACCACTTGTGAGCTTTCCTTGCCTCATTATAAGATAAGAGCAGGGAGGATTAGTATCCGCCTGGATGATGAGGTTGTGATGAGTAATGTTACCTTTTCTCTGGGAGATATACCTATTTTTTGGTTACCTTTTTTTGTGCAATATTTACGAGAGGAGAATCGATTTATACTTCCCAGCTTTAGCTATAGTGATTTTGCCGGTTGGTCAATTCAGACGGGATATTATTTTTATGCTTCTCCCTTTTTTCAGGCTAAGCTACATTTGGATTACAGAGAAAAAAAGGGGTGGGCAGAGGGGATAGACATCTCCTATCGTCTTAAAGGAGGCAAAGGAAAGCTGAATACTTACTTTATCAAGGAGAAAGATACTCAAGAAGAAAGGTGGTTAGCTAGATTGGAACATCAACAGAGTCTTTCCAAATCTACTTCTCTTAAGCTTCGATTGAATCGGTTGAGTGATAAAGATTTTCTCAAAGATTATTTTGGCCAAGAGTACCAAACTGCTTATTTATACTTGGCCCATCAGGGACCTGGCTATAATGCAAGTATTCTAGCGCAACCAGTAGTAAATCCTGTTTTTGAAAGAGGTTCTATTGAGCGTTTACCCCAGTTCAAGCTTAATTTTGATTCCCAGAGAATAGGTGAGTTTTATCTTAATAGGGAAGAGGCTATAGAGATTACCAATTTCAAAAAAGATGATAAAAGTATTCTACGAGCCGATGGATTTCTTGATATTTCTTCACCCTGGACCAGTTTTGAATATTTTAAACTCAGGCCCAGAATAGGATATCATCTTTTTCACTATTGGTATGAAAGAGAAGGAGAGAAATCAGGTGGTTATCGAAGCATCGCTTACCAGGAATTAAATCTGTTTTCTGAAATTACAATTAAATCTGAAAATTACACCCATATAGGAAGACTTTCTTTAGGTTATTATCATTCTTCCGAAGTTAAAGATGATTTTGAACTACCCTTTAGCCTGGGAGATTACAGAAAGGAAACTCGTGAAATTCATCCAGAAAATTTGATAAAACTTAATTTAAGAAACTATCTTTATTCTGGGAAAGTTGGACTTCTTTCAGGGGAAGCGAAAGCCAATTATGATTTAACTAAAGAAAAAGAAAGACTTTCTCCTGTGGAGGTAAAGTTTCACTTGGCCCTTCCTTTACCTTATACAGAATACCTCGATCTCCATTTTGTCTATAATCCTTATAGAAAAGAATATGAGGAAATAAAGAGCAGTCTAGGTTTGAAAGGTAATCAGTGGAATCTAAGAGTAGGAATGAAACGATATCCTCAAGAGGACTTGACAGATGTTACTGCTCAAGCAGGTTTTAGTGTGGGGGAAAAATGGAGAGTATCCGCCTATCTTCGTTATGATTGGGAGAAGAAGAATACGGAAGAGGAAGTATATTCCCTCTGGTGGGACCTTCATTGTTGGACACTCAGATTGTTCTTGAAGAATAAACCAGAAAAGGAGTATTGGATTGCTCTACACATAAAAGCTTTTCCTAAGCATTGGATCAAATATCATCCTGAACTTGAACTATTGGAATACCAATAAACTCGTTGCTCGTCGCTAGTTGCTCGTCGCTCGAAAGGAAAAGCAGAAGACTGAAAGGCTTAATTGACGAGATACTAGCAACAAGCAACTAGCAACGAAACTGGAGGAGAGAATGAGAGTTTTAGTAATAGGAGGGGGAGGAAGAGAGCATGTGTTGTGTTGGAAATTGCGGCAGAGCTCCCGAGCGGAGAAAATCTATGCTGTTCCCGGGAATGCAGGCATGGCAGAGGTTGCTGAGTGCGAGAAAATTGAGTATGAGAATGATTTTTCTTCTCTTGCCCGTCTGATTAATAAAGAAAAGATAGATTTTATTGTAGTAGGTCCGGAGGTTCCTTTAGTTAATGGAATAGCAGACTACCTTGAGAAAAAGAAAGTAGCTGTTTTTGGCCCTTCAAAAAAGGCTGCTTTACTGGAAGGGAGTAAAGTATTCGCTAAGAAATTTATGAAGAAATACGGTATCCCTACGGCCGATTTTGAGATTTTCTCTGATTTGACTAAGGCTATTTCCTACATAAAGAAAGAAGGTCCAAGGGTGATCAAGGTAGATGGTCTGGCTGCAGGTAAGGGAGTTTTTCTACCAAATACGAAGGAAGAAGCTATAGAAGCTATAGAGTTGGCTATGGAGAAGGGAGTTTTTGGGGAGGCTGGCAAAAGAATAGTAATAGAAGAAAAACTTAAGGGAAGAGAGCTCTCCTTTATTGTTATTACTGATGGAAAGAGTATTAAGCCATTGGTTTCCAGTCAGGATTATAAACCCATTTATGAGGGAGGTAAAGGTCCTAACACAGGGGGAATGGGGGCTTATTCTCCTGCTTTTATTCCTTTTTCATTGTATAAAAAGATAATGAAGCAGATAGTAATTCCTACTCTAAAAGGAATGAAAAAGGAGAAAAGAGAGTTTAAGGGAGTTCTGTATGCTGGGTTGATGATTGAGAATGGAAACCCTAAAGTTTTAGAGTATAACGTTCGCCTGGGAGATCCAGAGACCCAGGTAATTCTTCCTCGACTGAAGAATGATTTACTGGATATTCTTTTGGCGGCAAGGGAAGGAACTCTGAACAGGATAAATCTTAGATGGCACTCCCAGGCAGCAGTCTGTGTAGTTCTTGCCTCGGGCGGTTATCCGGGTTCCTATGAGAAGGGTAAGCCTATTATGGGTCTAGAGAAATTATTCTCTCTGAATAATGTATTTCCTTTTTGTGCTGGAGTGAAAAGAGACGATAGTTCTTTGATAACTGATGGAGGCAGGGTAGTGGGGATTACAGCTGTGGGGGACAATCTTAATAAAGCAGCACAACAAGCCTATCGAGCTATAGACAAGGTTCGTTTTGAAGGAATGTATTATCGCCGAGACATAGGTAGAAGCCGTATCTAGTATCTCGTATCTCGAAAACAAAGAGTCTGGATTCTAGATACTCGATTCTCGATGCTCGTAGGAAAGAAGACTAAGAATAAGGGATGAGAGCCAAAACAAGTATCGAGTATCAAGTATCGAGTGTTCTTGACAAAAAAGTCTATTATAATAATATTAAAAATGTTTCAGAACAGAACAAGTAAGCTGATATCTCAGTGTACAAAATCTAAGTAAAGGAGGTCTGATTCCGGAGAAGGAGTAGGGCTATCCTCTGCGGGAAAAACAAAAAGATGATTGAGTTCTTAATTAAGGGTGGCCCTCTAATGATTCCTCTAGGGGTGTGTTCTGTACTAGTGCTGGCTATTGTCATTGAGAAATTCATAGGTATGGGTGCTATGGAGAGAAAGGCAAACAAATTCATTGAAAAAGCACAGGGAATTCTGAAGAGCAACGAGGAAAGGAAGATAGATAAAGTCTTCGCTTTATGTGAGATGAGCTCTTCTCCTCCTGCTCGCATTCTTCAAGCAGGAATCAGAAAGATAAGTCAAGGGAGAGGAGAAATTAAAGAGGCGGTGATAGATGCTGGCTCTTTAGAGGTACCCTATCTGGGAAGATATTTGAGAATTCTTGGGACTGTTGTTACTATTAGTCCTCTTTTGGGATTGTTGGGTACAGTCAGAGGAATGATAAGGGCTTTTAACGTGGTTGCTGTTCAGGGAGTAGGTGAACCAGGAGCCCTGGCAGCAGGAATATCTGAGGCACTTTATACTACAGCCTTCGGTCTCGGCATAGCTATACCAGCCCTGGTGTTCTATAATTATTTTACTCATAGGACAGATAGGCTTGTTAGAAAATTAGAGAGTTCTTCTGGTGAATTTATAGAACTGCTAATAGGGAGGTAAAAATGCGTTTTCGTCGTCCTTTTGAACGAAGAGAAGCAGCTTTTGATCTAATGCCCCTTATTGATGTAGTCTTCTTACTGATTATATTCTTCATGCTTACCACTAGTTTTCGGGCGATTTTTCAAGGTATAAAAGTAGATTTGCCTACTACCACTACTAAACAGGAAAAAATAGAGCAGAATATTATCATCACTATTACTAAAGACAATGTTCTTTACCTTGATAAAACCCGGGTGACAACTTCAAAGCTGGTTTCTCTTTTGAAAAAGAAATTGGGAGGGAAAAAGGGTTTGGTTATGATCAATGCAGATAAGCTAGTTCGACATGGCAAAGTAGTAGAGACAATGGATTTGGCTAAACAAGCAGGAGCGGATAGAGTGGGAATTCTTACTTCTTATATAAAGGTGGTGAAATGAAGTGAATGAAAAGAGACGATTTAAGCTTGTTCTCTTGACTTCCCTTGCTGCTCATTTCCTCTTTATTCTTTTCTTTCCTGCTTTGGGACTTTCTATCAAGCCTCCCTTAGAATATGTGGAAGTTTCTCTGGTCAAGCCTCAACCTACCCCGGCTCCTAAGCCGGTAGTTAAGAAAGCTCCTGCCAAGCAGCCAGCTCCTAAGCCAGTAGTCAAAAAAGTGGTTGCTGCAGCAAAGAAAGAGGGAAAACCTGCTTCCGTTAAGTTGACTCCCCCTGCCAAAAAAGAAGCAGAGCAACCCAAAGAGGTGGCTCCTGTAGTAGAAAAGAGTATAGAACCGGCTCTTCCTGAAGTCTCTCCGGTGAAAATATCTGCCCAACCGGCTCAAAAGCTTCCTGCTATACCTCCTCGGGTGTCTACAAGAAGTGAGATAGAAGTTCCTCTTGTTGAACAAAGCTTAGAGCCAACTCTGGGGGGTGGTGTGGGTGGTTCGCATCCTCTAGCAGAGGCAAGAAGTGTTGAACAGGGAGAAGAACGACTTTTCTCAGGAGAAAGAAGTACCAGGGATAGAGAAGGTTTCCCGCAAGGAGTCGATCTTCCTTCCAAAGCTACCTCTTATGCGAAGGGAGGGATAGCTTATGAGAAGGAAGAAGGTGAAGGTCTAGGGGGTAGCGGTGAAGGGCCAGAAATTGAAGGTGCTATAGCTGGAAGAGGAATTCAAAGATGGGAGGAGCCTGGCTTCCCTCTGTCGGCAGAGGAGCAAGGCAAGATGGATGGTAAGGTAAAAGTAAAAATCTGGGTGCTTTCCAGTGGGGAGGTTGTTGAAACAGCGATTATCCAAACTTCTGGAGTTCCAGAATTTGATCAAGATGCTTCTCAGGCTCTAAGAAAATGTCGATTTGAAAGTATTAAGGAACAAGAAACGCAGACGGGAATAGTTACTATCCGGTTTGAAAAGGAGTAATTTCAAAGACGTTTTGTTTGTTTTTACTCTAAGGGAGCAGGCCAAATAGTGAATGGTGAAAAAGAAAAAGAAGTTTAAGTTCTGGATACTCGATTCTCGATACTTGATGCTCGCAAAAGACAAAAGAGGAAACTAAAGACGAGTATCCAGTATCGAGCATCGAGATACGATTCACGAAATACGATTCACCAGTTATAGTGACAGAGAGAAGTTGTCTTCGGGTGCTTCTGAAGGAAAGGGAGGCCTGTTTATTTTCCATGCAAAAAGGTATTTTTCAGCTAGTTACCGAACTCAAGCCACGGGGTGATCAGCCCCAGGCCATAGAAAAATTAGTAAAAGGAATAAAGAGGGGGTTGGAAAAACAGACTTTAATCGGTGTTACTGGTTCTGGGAAAACCTTTACCATGGCTCATATTATTCAAGAAACACAGAAGCCTACTCTGGTTATTTCTCATAATAAGACGCTAGCGGCCCAACTCTTTGGTGAGTTTTCTTCTCTATTTCCAAATAACCATATAGAATACTTTGTTTCCTATTACGATTATTACCAACCTGAGGCTTATGTTCCCCAGAGCGATACCTATATTGAAAAAGATGCTTCTATCAATGATAAAATCGATAGAATGCGTCATTCTGCTACTCGTTCTTTATTAGAAGCCCGAGATACTGTGATTGTAGCCAGCGTCTCCTGCATCTATGGTTTAGGTTCTCCCAGAGATTATCGAGAAATGCTGTTGAAAATAGAGATAGGAGAACAATTAGAACGAGACAAGATTTTGAAGAAATTGGTAGAGATTAGATACGAGCGTAATGATATCGATTTTTCTCGCGGAAAATTTAGAGTTAGGGGAGATATTATTGATATTTTTCCTGCTTACGAGAAAAAGGCGATAAGGATCGAATTATGGGGAGATGAAGTAAAAAGGATTTCCTTCTTTGACCCTTTAACTAGAAATGTGGAAGATGGCCTGGAGAGGGTCTATATTTATCCTGCTACCCACTATCTGGCTCCTCCGGAAAGACTGGATCATATCTTAGAGTCTATAAGAAAGGAATTGGAGCAGAGACTGGCTGAATTCAAGTCTCAAGGAAAGTTATTAGAAGCTCAGAGATTAGAGTCGAGAACTAATTATGACCTTGAGATGATAAGTGAGGTAGGTTATTGTTCAGGGATAGAGAATTATTCTCGTTATTTCTCAGGTAGAGCACCCGGAGAACGTCCTTTCTGTCTTATTGATTATTTTCCTGATGATTATTTATTATTTATTGATGAGTCTCATCAGAGTATTCCTCAGCTTCATGCTATGCATGGAGGAGACCGGTCGCGCAAGGATAATCTTGTAAGATATGGATTTCGCCTTCCCTCTGCTTATGATAATCGTCCACTGAAATATAGCGAGTTTGAATCTTTAGCTAATCAGGTTATCTATGTTTCAGCTACTCCTTCTCCTTATGAATTGCGGATAAGTTCTCAAATAGCGGAGCAGCTTATTCGTCCTACGGGGTTAGTGGACCCTAAAATTACTATGAAATCTACTGTCCATCCTGTGGATGATTTATTGGAAGAGATTAAGAAGAGAACTGAAAAGAAGCAGAGGGTTTTAGTAACTACTCTAACCAAAAGGATGGCTGAGGACCTTACCGAATATCTGGGAGACCTGGGAATAAAGGTCCGCTATATTCATTCCGAAGTAAAGACAATGGATAGGTCGAAAATTATCAGGGATTTACGGTTAGGAGAATTTGACGTTCTGGTAGGGATTAATCTCCTGCGAGAAGGATTGGATTTACCTGAGGTATCTCTAGTAGCTATTTTAGATGCTGATAAGGAAGGCTTTCTAAGGTCGGAGACATCTATAATTCAAACAGCAGGGAGAACATCTCGCAATGTTGAAGGAGAGGTAATTCTTTATGCCGATGAGAGGACTTCCTCTATAGAGAGGGCTTTAAAGGAGACAGAAAGAAGAAGAAAGATTCAAATTGATCATAACCGCCTACACAACATTACCCCTACTACTATTCGTAAGGCCATCTTAGCCGATATCGAGACCTATAGTACCGACAAATATGAAGAAGTAATGGTGAAAGACAAAGAAGCAGAATATATACCGCCTTCAGAGATTCCTCATCTGGTTGAGGTCCTCAGGAGAGAGATGAAACGGGCGGCGGAGGATTTGGAGTTTGAAAAAGCAGCTCAATTAAGAGATGAAATAAGGAAATTAAAGAAAAACCAGTAATCAAAATTCGTATCTGGTATCTAGTATCTGGCAAACAAGGAAGTAGATGGTCAGAGAGAGAGAGTTTGAAAGTCTGCATCTTTTAAGTGTTTTAATAGAATTACCCGGAATGAAAAATCGCCTCAAGAGCTATTTCTAGGGATTACTCTTTTGTCTTAAAAGATTCGCTTTTCCAGAGTTTCCGTTAAGATCTTCTCATTAAAACTCTGTTCTTTCTTTTCGAGATACGAGATACGAACAACGAGATACGGAATAAGGGGAGGGATTAAATGGGTTTGGCATTGGCATTATTAGGGATAGCTTTAGCAGTGGCATTATCA
>WJOQ01000045.1 GCA_009618505.1 Clostridia bacterium
TATATGGCCTCTGTGCCCTCTCGGGGAAGACTTTGAAATCCCGATAATAAAAGTTATAACCCATAACGGGGTTACACAGTTTCCCTCTCTTAACATCCTCTTCTGCAGGGAAAACAATGTAATCACTTCGATAGGCTTGCTTCACTGCTTGCTCCAAAATCCACAATGTCGGACTGAGTTCCGCGATTTTCTCCTGAACGGCATAGTATTTTTGGAATCGCTCTTTTTGATCAATAGAGGCAATCGCATCCTCAATCATTGCGTCAATTTCGGGGTCCTGCAACCATTCTCCTTGCTCCCAGGTTCCACAAGAACGGGAATGATAGCGAGACTCTAACATCGAGCCTGCCTCGGCATAATGGGGGGAAACAAAGATGACTGATCCATTGGGAGTAGTTTCGGTTTTAGCCAAAACATCAATCAAGGAAAGCCAAGGTACTTTGACGATATTTACCTTTATCCCCAGCTTGGAGGCATTGGCCTGGATCATCAAAGCAACTTTTTCCTCATCTGGAACTTCCGAAACCCAATATAACTCAAAGGGGTACTTGTCCAGATCTCCGTAATAAGGAGACTGTTTTAATTCCTCTTCTGCTTTTACCAGATCCAGTACACAGGGCTTCAGATTGGGGTTATATCCAGGGGTACTGGAGGCAATAGAACCGGAAGGACAGGAACCGGGGAAAATCTTGTCAATAATTTGCTGATAGTCAATACAGTAAGCAAGGGCTTTGCGGAAGTGTATATCGTCTGTCGGGGGTTTCTTGGTGTTAAGCATTATGTTCAGGACCGAGCCCTCAAAGAGAGAGGACACCTCGGTGTTGGAAATCTGTTCAATGGCAGCAAGATTTTCGCTGGTCTGCCACTGGTCAGTGATTTCCAATTCACCCCTTGACATAAGGGTTCTTATAGTAATTGCCTCGGTGGTTCCGATCTCTTTCACATACTGAGGGGCATCTTTGTTCTCCCATCCTCCCCAGTAATCGTTGAATTTCTCCATTAAGAGGTGTTGTTCAGTTCTCATCTCCTTGACCTGATAAGGACCGGAGCCGGCATCATGGGTGACCAACCATCCTTTGCCATAATCACCAAATTCACCATAGAGACCGTCCTGAATATTTGCCATTATCTGTTTTTCATTGAGGATGTAAAGTCTTACCACCGCCCCTAGGAAAGGTCCAAAGGTCTTTTTGAGGTTAAATTTAACCTTGTATTTTTCGAGAGCCTCTGCTCCTTCAACGTTCGCAGTAAAAAGATAACCATACCCTTCCCCAATGGTCAGGATTCTCTCCAGGGAGAAAACCACATCATCTGCTGTTAGCTCGTCTCCGTTGTGGAACTTGACCCCAGGTACCAATTCAAAGGTATAGGTTAACCCATCCTCAGAGATTTCCCAGCTCTTTGCCAGCCAGGGTTTCACACTACCATCTGGATTTGGAAATACCAGCGAATCATATAGATTACAAAGAGCAATAGAACTTGCATAGTCTGATCCAACAGCTGGATCGAGGTAGCAAGGCCACGAATTGGTATGACGAATGGCCTTAACCTCTTGTTGTGTATATCCGGCACAAGATAGAATCAACACCAGGCTCACTACCAAAACTAAAAACAATCCATTCCTTAAAAATTTAATAAACTTACTTGCTTTCATAACTTTCTCTCCTTTCTTTTATAAGGTTTAATTTTTTACTTTCTTTTCTCTAACAATTTAGTATTATTCCTTTTCGTCTCACCTCCTTTCAGTATCAGAGAGTACAGGTTTCAATTTTGATCCTCTATCAATGACGTGATGTAGAGGACAAGTTCATTCAAAAATGAACTGAATTGAGATTTATCCTCCATAACTTTGTACTTTCCCTGCTCAATTTTTGCTTGAATTTTTTCCAGATTTGACGAGGAAATTTGGTTCTCAGATAAAATAGTAATCAGACGGCTTGCTGCATCAATAAGTCGAAATGGACCATAACTTTTTGTTTCATTTACCAAATTGCAAGCACTGGTAACCATATAGCAAACTAACCCGAAAATTTGTTTCTTAAAGGTCTCGTTATTCTTCATAGGAGTTAAACCATATTATATTGGGATCTCGTCTGGGAGTAGGAGGATTTTCCCTAGAGAAACCTACCGAAATTAGAAGTTGGGGATAGATGTGTACTGGCAGTCCCATGATTTTTTGGACAGCTTCAGGGTGGAAGGAAGCGATAGGACACGTCCCCAGACCGACCGCATAGGCAGCAAGCATAATATTCTGTGCTGCCATGGCAGTATCCATCAAGGACAGGGTTTTGACCCCTAATTCTCCTCCTTTTTCTAGAGCATTAACCAAATCCTGGCAAATAATAATGATAGCTTGGGGAGACCCTAAGAGACCTGGGGAAACGAGTTTGAGTTTATTTAGAACTTTTTGGTCAGTAATCACAATAAATCGCCAGTTCTGTGCATTTCCACCCGATGGGGCCCAGATCCCTGCTTTCAATATCAGATCTCTAAGCTTATTTTCCTCTAACGGGGCGGCAGTAAAGTTTCTTATGCTTCTCCTATTTTTAACTGCTGTCCAGATATCCATTATTTATTTCTCCTTAAATGTTAAATTTCAGGCAAATTGGCTAAAGATATGCTGAAGAACCTGTACTACCTTATTCATATCCTCAACAGAGATATTTTCAGAAACTGAGTGTTCACTCTTTACCCCATTTCCTATGGGGATTGTTTCAATTCCTTTTTCGTTGTAAATTGCTGATTCCAAGCCTCCGGTGATCACCATAACTTTGGGTTCAATCCCCACACTCTTCAAAGCTTTCTTTGCGACCTGCACCATGGGGGCGTCTTCTGAAATTCTCATCGCCTTATAAGCCAGATTCAAATTCACCTCAGCCCTGGCTCCAATCGAGTGTGCTATTACCCCAAAGACTTCCTTGTAGATATTGCTTAGGGCTATGCACCTCTCGTGGTTTAAACTACGCACCTCCGCTTTTATACTGCATTTCTCGGGAACACCATTCCGGATCAAACCACCCTGGATAATTCCGAAGTTTGCAGTGGTCTCAGGGTCTATTCTGCCATCTTTCAGTGTTGCTATGGCTAGGCTGGCTGCTTTAATAGCGGATATCCCTTTTTCGGGCTCCATTCCTGAATGGGCCCCTTTACCGGTGATCTCGATATCAATAAGCATATGGGAGGGGCCACCGATTACAATGGCATCGAGTGCATCCATGTCCACAAGGACGCCACGTTTTGTACTTATTAGTGAATAATCTAAATTTTTGGCCCCTGTAAAACCAACTTCCTCCTCGCGGGTGATGACAATCTCCAAAGGTGGATGTTTAGGTGCACTCATAACCGCCTCCATAATCTCTGCGATTCCCCCCTTACAATCGGCCCCAAGTACGGTGTCTCCACTTGAATAGATCACACCGTTTTTCACTACTGGTTTTATATCCTTACCCGGTTTTACTGTGTCCGCATGAGCGGCAAGCATTAGCGGTTCTGAAACCGAAGAGCCCTTCGGGGGTATCTTGCAAATAAGGTTACCGTAGCCGTCAACCTGGCATCGCCCGTTGAATTCCCGTTGAAGTTTAGTCTTTAAAAACTCAATGAATTCCTTTTCTTCACCAGATTCGCTCGAGATGCTTACCATCTCACATAAATTTTTAATCATTCTCTCACTCATATTTGTTTCCTCCATAAAGATTCTCGAAGAGGATGACCCTTTATAAAAGAGTCATCCTCTTTTCTTCTTAATTTAAACTTTCCCTAATTTTTCTGCTAATTTTTTAAGCTCTGGGTCTAAGAGTTGACCCTTGTCCATAATCTGGACGCCATCCAACCATACGGAGGAATTCAAGCAAATACCATCGGTGTGTGAGGGTCCAGAAATTCCACCAGGAACGAGTATGGCTCCGACATTGCCAAGCCCCCATTCGGTCCCTCCCCAAACTCTTTCATCTTCTAGTATATCTCCTGTCAGTCTTGCCCCCGGGTTAAAACCATAGCACACGTGGGCCAGCTTGAGCATCTGTGGGTGATCGAAACTCTTAAGCCACTTCTCATACTCTGTGGCTTCCTTTCCTCCCTCAATTTTCAGGACTTCCCCCTTTTTAATTGTTAGACG
>WJOQ01000196.1 GCA_009618505.1 Clostridia bacterium
CAATTGAGTTAACCAAAAATCCACTTTCACCGTCTTTTATCTGCAGTACTATCCCTCCAGCATTACCTCCTATAACAGGACGAGCTTTCCATAAAGCTTCGGTAACTGTTAATCCAAATCCTTCTTTTAATGATTTTTGAATTACAATATCAGCCCCTCTTTGCAAGGCATTTATCTCAAAGAAGCTGTCGGGAGAAAGATTTACAATATAAATATCTGAATCGCCTTTCGCCTCTTCTTTTATTTGCTTGAGAACCTGCCAACCTTCCGGATCATCCTCGGCTGTTCCTCCTGCCAGAATCAATCGACAATCGGCTCTTTTTTTCACCTGCCGATATACCTTTATTACTCCAATAGGGTCCTTGAAATAATCAAAACGGGAAACCTGAAGTAAGATTGGTCTATCCTGAGGAATTCCTAATTTTTTAAATACATTTTTTACCTGTTGGGTTGAAAGCTCTTTATTCTTTTCACTAAGAGGGTCTATAGAAGGAGGGATTATATAATGAGCCAGAGATGAAGGCTGAACAAAATCCTCCAGGGAGAAAATGGCCGCATCGTATTGTCCAATATAAGAATACAGAAAATCCCAGGTTTTTTTATCGGGGCTAGAAAGGTCTATGTGGCATCTCCAGACCCATTTATTGTTTCCCCTAGCCCTAATGAGAGCTGCAGGTTGAGGATCATGAATAATTACCACATCAGAGGCAAGGTCAACTTTTCTCATATTCTCATCGTTTACTCTCCTGTACTCATCCAACATATCCTGGGTTGTCTTCTGTCCCTCTTTAGGAGAAAGGCCTTGCAACAGATTATGAAAGAGCTTAGTTGTGCGAAAGAATTTATCTGTCCCCTGGATTACCTCCCAGCGGCAAGGAATACCTACAAGTCTGAACAAAGGCACAAGACTGCGTAAAATCTCCACCACTCCCCCACCTGTGGATGTCGAGTTGACATGCGTAACTGAGATACCCTTGATTTCATCTGCAAGTGCAAGCAATTCCTCGATTTTACCGGATCCGACAATCTCCTCATATGCTGAGAGCTGGGAAAATGACATGTTTTTGTCCTTATCCTTTCACTGAACCAGCTAAGATCCCTCGCACAAAATAACGCTGCAAACTGAAGAAGATGATAAGAGAAGGAATAATGGAGATAAATACCGCTGCGGTGAGAAGTTCCCAATCCTGACCGTAGGAGCCAACCAAACTGCTTATCTGAACAGTAATGGGTGCTACATCTGGTGTCCCTCCCAGGTAAATAAGTGCAACCAGAAGGTCATTCCATACCCATAAGAATTGAAAGATAGCAAGAGAGGCAATAATAGGCACAGAAAGTGGCAGTACAATATGTAAGAAAGTGTGAAATGAGGAGGCTCCGTCAATGGAAGCAGAATCAAAAAGCTCTTCAGGCAATCCCGAGATAGAATTATATAGCATATATATAGCCAGAGGAAGTCCATAACCGCTGTGAGCTAGCCAAATCCCCGGGAAACTGCCGGCAAGACCTGATTTGTTAAAAATCCGCAAGACTGGAATGAAGGTCATCTGGAGAGGAACAACCAGAAGCGCTATTAGGGCCATGAAAACAAATGTACGCCCAAAAAATTTCATCCAGCCAAGAGCATAAGCTGCCAACAAGGCTATACTTAAGGGTATTATAGTAGCAGGGATGGTAATGATAAAGCTGTTTAGGAAAGCTCTCCCCACACCTAGTCGACTTAGAACCACATTATAATTTCTTAAAGTAAGACGAGCTGAATCAAATATACTTCCCAATACTGTCCACCAACCACTATTGGCTATATCCTGGGCAGGCCTAAAGGATGTGATCAGGACGCCAATTGTAGGAATCAACCACAAGACAGCAATCAGAATAACTACCGTATGCAGGAGCCCACGAGATAAGACTCTGCTCGTCTTCTCGCTCATTATTTCTCCTCCCTTTTAAACCGACGCAGGTTGAGAAGCATCATAGGAAGAACAAGCACTAGTAAGACTACAGCAATGGCACTTGACCTACCAAAGTTTCCAAACTGGAACATTTCCTTATACATACGATTGGCAATAACTTCGGTGCCGAAGTTACCGTTGGTCATAACATAGATAATATCAAATACCTTAAGCACAAAGACTGCCATGGTAGTGGTAAGTACAGTAATGGTGGGCACAAGTAAGGGGAGAATAATTCGCCAGAAAATCCTCCATTCGCTAGCTCCATCAACTCGCGCTGCTTCCAAGAACTGTCTAGGGATGCTCTTATATGAAGCCGAGAGTACCACCAAACAGAATCCTGTCCATACCCATATACCAACTAATATCAGACAAAGATTATTGACCCAGGGCCTTTCAATCAACCAGGCCACAGGAGGCAGATGAAATGTCTGAAGGAGGGCATTAAGAATGCCAATTTGGGGAGCCCCGGCAGGCCTAAAAGCATAGACAAATTTCCATATAACGCTAGCGCCTACAAAAGAGATGGCCATTGGCATGAAGATGATGGATTTAATAATAACCTCATATCTTACTCTATCTAAAAGCACAGCAAGGACGAGGCCAAGGAAAACCGTTATGGCACTAAAAACCACCACCCACAGAGCATTGTTGCGGAATGCTGTTAGCATAACTCTATTTGTGAAAGCATAGATATAGTTACCGGCTCCCACAAAGACATTGGAACCTTTATCAAAAAAAGAAAGATAGAGAGTATGAAAGGAAGGATAAACGAGAAAAAAACCGAGCAAAGCTAAGGCTGGAGCCAGATATAGCCAGGGAGTTGATTTCTTTGTGTACATTTTTATCTTTCTATGGACGGGAAAGGGATTTGTGGCCACTTAAAAGTGGCCACAAATTCACCCTAAAATCTACTTTCCGTAGGCCTCAACAGCTGTTTCTTCAATTCTCTCCAGGACAGAATCCAGATCTTCACCACCTACATAGTCCAGTATGCCGCTCCAGAAAGAACCAGACCCCACAGCAGCAGGCATTAAGTCACCGCCATCAAAGCGAAACGTTTGAGCACTGGCTAATATCTGAGCAGCTTCTCGAGTAAGGTCATCAGGATAGGCACTAGGATTAACTCTTCTGTTAGCTGATAGCTTTCCCAGTTGGACAACCCAGATCTCCTGAGCACCAGCAGTTGCCAGATAGCGCATAAGAGCCTGTGCCTCTTCAGTATTGTTAAATACCGCAAACATATCAGCAGCGCCTAGAGCAGGAGTGCCATACTCCGGGTCAATGGATGGGAAGGGGAAGAAGCTGAAATCCTCACCTGGTTTAAGAGTAGGGTCGTAATTCAAGATAAAGCTCTTAATGAAAGTGGCCTGTTTATGCATATAGGCGCGAGGTGGACTGGTAAATAGCACATTGGGAGCATCGCCAAAGTTGGTAGTGAGTGCAGTTGCCGCTCCTCCATATACATATTTATCACTTCGGGCAATATCACCGAAAATTTCCCAGGCACGCTTCACCGCTGAATCTGTCCAGGATATTTCGTGGTTGACCCATTTATCATAAACCTCCGGTTTGGTAGTTCGCAGCATAATATCCTCAATCCAGTCGGTTCCGGGCCAGCCGCTGGCAGCGCCGGATTCAAGACCAATAGACCAGGGAGTCTTGCCCTGAGCAACCATCTTGTCAGAAAGAGTCATAAGTTCATCCCAGGTTTCTGGTATCTGGTATCCCGCATTGGCAAATGCCTTGGGACTGTACCAGACCAGGCTCTTAAGGTCAGCTGAGATGAAAATGGAATACAACTTTCCTCCGTAGCTCCCCAGGTCAATCCATGTCTCGGAATATTCGTCTTGCAGTTTACCTATGTCCATGAATTCGCTGAGGTCAACTAGCGCTCCTATCTCAGCAAATTCCTGCATCTGACCGGGATTGGGTATGGCAGAAACATCGGGAGGATTACCGGCCGCTACTCGTGTAGTAAGTATTGTGGGAAGATCCCGTGTACCGGTAAATTCCACTTTAATGCCCGTTGCCGCTTCGAAAGGCTCTAGCATTTTCATAAAAGCATCTCTCTCAGCACCTCCCCATGTACCAAGGACAGTTACAGTCTTTCCTGCAAAGGCGGCTGTACAGAATACTCCTGTCAATAAAACC
>WJOQ01000145.1 GCA_009618505.1 Clostridia bacterium
ATTGGATATAACACAAATCTACGTTTCACAGTTTGAAACAGGAGGACTTGTCCCTTCTAAGAACCTGGTCAAAAAGATTACTGAGATTCTGGGCCTTGATGAAGAAACATTTAATAAAGAGCTTTCCCAGTTCTATCAGGCTAAAAAGGAAGAGCTAAGGAAACAAATAAAGGAGAGGTAAGATGATAAGGAATGCCAAAATATAAATGCTTAAATTGTGGAAATGACCAGAGAAGGCATTTTAAATATATTTAAATAGAGAAAGTAAATTCCGAACACTTAAGTATTAAATAATAATGGGGTGGTTAAATTCAAAAAATAGTTTTTACCAAAGGAAGGCCAGAAAGAAAGAGTTAAAGAAACAAAATATTTAAGAAAGGAGGTGAACCGAGAGTTAATGTATGACGATAAATGCGTCAATGGAAGGATGGTTAAAGAGGATAGCATAACCTCTCAAAAAAAGTGCTTGATAAATTTTTTCATAGGAGGAGATAGTTAATATGAGTAAGAGAATTCTTAGAAAAAGGGAGCTTCTAGATATAATACAAGGTGCTACTTTTCTTGGTACAGGAGGGGGTGGCTCCCCCAAATCAGGAGAAGTACTTGTGGAAGGGTTTCTTTCAGGGAAAGAGATAGAATTAGTATCTGTGGATGAGGTTGAGGATGAAACTAAGATAGCAGTGGCTGCGGGTATGGGTGCACCAGAAGTGCTTTTAAAAAGGGGTTGGTCAAGAGAAACTGTTAATGCCTTTAATGCATTGGAAAAAGTTACGGGAGAAAAGTTTGACTACGTTATCCCTGTAGAAACTGGGGGGTTCAACAGTATTACACCGATGACCATAACTGTGGAAAAGGGAATTCCTACAATAGATGCCGATGGTGCCGGTAGGGCAATTCCAGAACTTCAACAGACAATGTTCTGCATAAATAATATCCCCATATCTCCAACAGCACTAGCGGATCATGCTAACATTTGGGTAGTTATAAACGCAGAGGATCCCTTTAAGATGGAGGGCCTTGCAAGAGCTGTTACAACAGAGCTCGGCATGCAAGCAGGGATAGTTTGTCACATAATGTCAGGAAAAGAAATGAGGGAAGCGGTAATAACAGGTACAATTTCAAAGGCAGAAAAAGTAGGGAAAGCAATTCGTGAGGCAAAAGAAGCTAACAAGGACCCGGTGGAAGCAGTATTGAGTATTGTAGGTGGCTTTGTGCTAGGAAAAGGAACAGTAATAAGTGTATCTACGGAAACAAAGGGAGGTTTTGATTTTGGGAAAGCCATCATTAAAGGAGATGGAGAAACAATCAGAGTTGACTACAAGAACGAGAATATGTTGGCCTGGAGGAATGAAAACCTTGTAGCAATGGTGCCAGATGGAATCTGTTATATTAGCTTAGCTGGGCAACCCTTGACCAACGCTGATATCAAAGAAGGTATGGATGTTGCCGTAATTGGGATAAAGGCTCCTGATAAATGGAGAGTCCCAACTGGATTTGATGTTTTCAGAAGAGCAGTAGAAGCCATTGGTTACAGAGGAGAGTACAAGAAAATAGAGGAGTTAAATAAAAAATAGGAGGAGATGAGTATGAGTGTTAAAGAAGATTGGGCATGGGAAGATAAATTTGGTGACTATTCAATGGTACCGGTGCCAGTACATGAGAGAAGATCCTTACTGAGCATCTTTTATGTTTATACGGGTGTGTTAGCCTGCATTGCTGTGCTCTGGGGAGGAGGAGCGCTTGGTTTGCAGTTCACACTCAAGGAGGTAGTAGCAGTTGCCATAGTAGGTTCAGCAATATTAGCGGTCATCGGAGGACTTACCTCTGCGATCGGAGGAATTTCTAAGTGTTCTACGTATGTAAATATGAGATATCCTTTTGGGCGAATAGGGTCGCAGCTATTTGGCACAATTATTGCTGGTATAGCCTGTGGAATTGGCTGGTTTGCTGTGCAAACTTGGCTGTTTGGCATCATAATAAATTCCCTTTTTCCAAATGTATGGTGGGCTGAGGTAGGTGTTGCAGCAATTTGGGGAGGCCTGCTTATGATGACTACAGCCATCATCGGTTTTAAAGGTCTTGCATGGCTCAGCTATTTAGCTGTTCCATTCTTTATGATACTTGCAGGTGTTGGAGTTATGATAGGTATAGCAAATGCAGAAGGATTTGCAGGACTTACCGGTATAAAACCGCCGACTCCGGCTTCCTTTAATGTTGGTGTGACACAAGTTGTGGGTATGTACATAGCTGGGGGTGTGATCACCGCTGATATTTCTCGGTATACAAAGAAAGTCTTAGATGGACCTATATCATGGATAGTGCAGATTATCATATTCCAAGTGTATATGCTCACAGGAGCTGCAGCACTAACATTGGCAACAGGAGCTACAAATGTTGCCCAAGCACTACTTGTTGGGGGAGCAGGTCTTGGGGCAATATTAATGGCAATCTTTGGGCAATGGACAACAAACGATAATAATCTGTACAATGGAGCTTTATCATTTAGTACATGGATTCCCATTAAAAAGAAATATATTACTATTGTTGAAGGTCTAATAGGCGTGGTGATAGCAGCCTGGATTGGTTTTTATGCCGGAGCAAGTATGCAACCATTTATGGATTTCTTAACTTTTCTTGGAAAGATTTTACCTGCTATAGGTGGTGTATTAGTTGCTGACTTTTATCTATACCGTTGGTATAAAAAGGAACCTCTCAGACAGAGATACCATTTAAAACCAGGGATGAAGATTGCTCAAGTAAACTGGGTTGGCTGGGTTTCAGTTGTGCTATCAACAATAATTGGTGGATGGGTAATAAAATCTGGGATAGCAGCCCTTAATGTAATGGTACTTGGAGCAGTATTTTATATAGTGATTGCCATCGTGTGCGATGGATTGGGCGTAAAGATAGATATTGGTGAACATATCATAGATAAAACAGGAGTGTGATAATATGAAATTTACAAAATATATTCAGATTTCAACAGGTGTGCTTTTGACATTTTCTATAATACTTCTGATATTAGCAGGTGTAGTGTGGTCTAAAAACATCTATGCAGGGATTATATATCTAATAATAGGCATAATTCAGTTAATATCCACTCTCCTATTATATTATCAAATTGGAAAAATAAAAGATATAACCGAGATGGGTAACAGATCAGTGCAGCACAACTGGATTATTCTTTCAATAGGAATTGCAGGATGTGCTTTATTTTTAGCTCCTTTCTTTGAAATAGATTCTATGGCGATTCCTTATACAGCCTTTACAGTTTGTTTAATTTCAATTCTGTTGAGCATTATCAACATCTATAAAGCAATAAGAGAAGCAAAAGCACGGATGGTTGTATAAACCTATTTCACTTTTTTCTGTATTTGAGAAAAAGTAAGGGTAAAAAATTATAGAGCGCACAGAGTGGAAGCAATTAAAAGTTTCTCAATAACTTTGCGATGTCTTTTTAATCTTTCAAATTAAGGGAGATGGTGCACGTGGAATAATGTAATAAGAATTTGGAGAAAGGAGGGAAGATAGAAAATTATCCAAAAATAAGAAGTCTTGCCTTATCGGCAAGGATTACAAAATTTAAAGTACTGAAGGAGGTACAAAATGTATTATTATGAGTATGAATTAGGAAAAGCAGCTAAAATTCTTTGCGAAGAGCTCTTCAAATTGAAACCAGGAGAAACATTTGTCATTACTGCGGACACGGAATCCGATGATAAGGTTGTCAGTGCCACGGCAACGGCCGCTTTTGCATGTGACGCTAAACCTATGGTTATTTATACAGCTTCACCATTGGGTGTGGGAAAAGTGGCAGATCCCATGCTCCCCTTAGAATCCCTTACAGCCGTCCTTTTAAAGGCCGATGCATGGGTGGAGTTTAACAACAAGTGGTTGCTTTATTCTACCCCTTATGACATCGCAATGAAAGAGAACAAAAAGCTCCGTCATCTGTGCTTGGTAGGAATGAATGTGGACATGATGGTCCGCAACATTGGAAGGGTAGACTATCCAAATCTGGAAAAATTTATGAAGCTGGCTACCCAAAAAACCTTATCCGCCAAACATATGCGGATTACCAATCCAGTTGGCACAGATGTGGA
>WJOQ01000384.1 GCA_009618505.1 Clostridia bacterium
TATCTAATGTCTTGTTTGCGAGACACGAGCGACTAGATACGAGATACGAATCATGGTGCCGGAGGTGGGATTTGAACCCACATGAGGGGTAAGCCTCACTGGATTTTGAATCCAGCGTGTCTGCCAGTTCCACCACTCCGGCATGTCCTTTCACTACTTCACCATAGCCTAATTCTCCTAACTTTGCAAGCCAATTTCTGTTTTTCTTATTCAATTTCCTTGAGTCTTTTGTTTAGTCTTTTTGATTTCTGGGTAAGAGCTTCCTCCCTCTCTTTTTCTTTTTTTATAATCTCGGGTGGGGCTTTTTCTAGAAAGTGCCGGTTGGATAGTCTTTTTTTCAGTATAAGTATCTCTTTTTTCAATTTCAGCCAATTTGCTTTTAACCTCTTCTTCTCTTTATCCATATCTATTAATTCGGCCAGGGGAATGAAAATTTCTACATCTTCTATTAAAGAGGAGGCTGAATAGGCTGGTTTAGTTATATTTTTATCGACGACCAATTTTTTTGCTTTTGCCAGATTAGTAATTTCCTTTTCATTTTCTTTCAGGATATTGAGATTATTTTTATTAGAAGGTTTAAGCCAGAGTTCTATTTTTATCTGGGGGGGAATTCCTATTTCAGACCTGATAGTACGTGCCTCTTGGATGATTTCCCTTAAAAGATGTATCTCTTTATTTCCGTCCGGGCTCATTTTTTTACTGGGAAGGGGCCAGGGAGAGACCATAATGCTTTCTTCAGCTCCAGGCAGGCGCTGATAAATCTCCTCAGTGATAAAAGGGATGAAGGGATGAAGTAGTCTCAAAG
The DNA here is from genome assembly GCA_009618505.1 of Clostridia bacterium. The sequence continues at coordinate 806 of WJOQ01000384.1, forward strand.
TTCCTTCCAGGATATACCAGAGTATCCATTGGGCGGTATAACGGGACGATAAATCACCTTTATCAAGAAGGCGAAATTTCACCAGTTCTATATACCAATCGCAAAACTCTCCCCAGAAAAACTGATAGAGGCGATGAGCTGCCTGGGAAAACTCAAAGTTTTCTAGATTTAGAGTGACTTCCTTAATCAGAGAAAAATAGAGATTAAGGATCCATTTATCAGATAGTCTGATTAATTCTGGATTCGGTTTTTCTTCCTGGGGAACAAAGTCTTCCAGATTCATCAGCACAAAGCGGGAAGCATTCCAGATTTTATTGGCAAAATTACGGTAGCCGCGTACTCTATCTTCGGAAAAAGGAAAGTAGGGGGAATCTGACTGAGGAGAGATGAGAGCAAATCTGAAGGCATCCGTTCCGTAATTTTCCATCATTTTCAGAGGGTCAATTACATTACCCTTGGATTTACTCATTTTTTGTCCTTTTTCGTCACAAATAAGGGGATGGAGATAGACCTTGTGAAAGGGAACCTTACCGGTAAATTTCAATCCCATCATTATCATTCGAGCCACCCAGAAGAAGAGAATATCCCAGGCAGGACAGAGAACAGAGGTGGGATAGAATTTTTCCAATTTTTCTGTTTTTTCAGGCCAACCAAGAGTAGTAAAGGGCCAGAGGCTGGAGGAGAACCAGGTATCCAGGACATCCTCGTCCTGTCTGAGTTCTGTGTTGCCACAGGAGGAACAGGCTGGAGGTCTATCTTCAGCTACAGTTGGTTTCCCACAGTCCTCACAATACCAGACCGGCAATTGGTGGCCCCACCAGAGCTGACGGGAAATACACCAATCATGAATATTCTCCATCCATTGAAAGTAGTTTTTCTCCCAGCGAGAAGGAATAAATTCTACTTCGTTCTCTTTGACCGCTCTCATAGCTTCTTTGGCTAGATCTTTCGTTCGCACAAACCATTGAAGAGAAAGATAGGGCTCTACTATTTCTTGGCAGCGATAGCAATGTCCTATACGGTAGTTATAGTCTTCTATTTTCTCCAGATAACCTTTCTTCTTAAGGTCAGCCAGCACTTTTTCTCGACACTGATGTCTATCTAAGCCTTGATAGATTCCTCCTTTTTCATTTATGGTAGCCTCTTTACTTAGCACGTTAATGAAGGGAAGATTATGTTTTTTCCCTATTAAGAAATCATTGGCATCATGAGCAGGTGTGATTTTGAGGGCACCAGTCCCAAACTCTGAGTCAACATATTCATCAAAAATGATGGGAAGTTCCCGCTCCAGTAAGGGTAAGATTAGTTTCTTCCCTTTTAGTTTTTTGAATCTTTCATCTTTTGGATTTACTGCTACTGCTGTATCCCCCAGCATAGTCTCGGGACGGGTAGTGGCTACGACCAGATACTCTTTCTTATTTCTAAAGGGGTATCTTATATAGTAGAGTTTTCCTCTTATCTCTTCATACTCTACCTCAATATCAGACAAAGCTGTTCCGCAACGAGGGCACCAATTAACAATATAATCTCCCCGGTAAATATAGCCTTGCTGGTAAAGCTCTACAAATACTTTTTTTACTGCTGCTGAGTGCTCTTTATCCATAGTGAAGGATTTATCCTTCCAGCTACAGGACACACCCAGGCTTCTCAATTGGAAAAAGATTCTCTCTCCATATTTCTCTTTCCACTGCCAAACTCGCTCAAGAAATTTCTCCCTTCCTAAATGCTGTCTGGTTACCCCTTCTTTAGCCAGGCTCTTTTCTACTACATTTTGGGTGGCAATTCCGGCATGGTCAGTCCCTGGAATCCATAAGGTTTCGTAGCCCTGCATGCGCCTAAAACGAGTGAGAATATCGTGTAGAGTGTCTTCAAAGGCATGTCCCACGGAAAGAATTCCGGTAATGTTGGGAGGAGGCATAACCATACAGAAGGTCTCTTTTTTTATACCCTGCCGAGGAGAGAAATAGTCTCTTTTTTCCCACCAATCAAGCCATTTTTTTTCTATTTCCTTGGGTTCGTAGCGTTTTTTCATTGGTTTCTTGTGTTATGTGTTTTAAGTCTTTTACACAATACGATATACGAACAATCAACTCACTAGGGAATCTTAGCCAAAGGGTATAGTGTTGTCAAGTTTGACAGAGACTGGCGAATGTTATATTTTAAGAGTGGTATTCAATAATTGAAAGTGTTACCATAATAGGGTTCAGAATGAAATTAGTGGTATTCGTGCTTAACAAGGAAGAGTTCCTGGAAGATGTTTTGGAAGCTTTCATAGAAGCAGGAATTACCGGTGCTACTATTCTGGATAGCGAGGGAATGGGGAGGTTCTTGACCTATGAGGTCCCTCTCTTTGCTGACTTCAGGGATTTTATGAAAGGGAATAAACCTTACAACAAGACTATATTTTCGGTGGTAGATGAAGACGAAAAAATCAAAAAAGTAGAAGAGCTGATTGAGCAGATATGTGGTGATTTATCTTCTCCAGGCACAGGTGTTTTTTTTACCCTTCCTGTAGATTATATTAAGGGTTTGATTAAGGAAACAGAGTAAGGGGAAAGGGTGTTATATTGTGAAAATTCTAGACCTAATAGATCCTCAGTGTATCAAGTTGGAGCTTGAATCAAGAAAGAAAAAAGAACTGGCAGAAGAGATGGTTGACCTTCTTTTTCAATCCGGCAAAATCAAGGAAAAGGAAAAATTGGAAGAGACTATGATGGAACGAGAGAAAAAAGGTAGTTCAGGCATTGGTGAAGGGATTGCTATTCCCCATATAATGTCCTCAGAAGTCTCCCAAACACTTATGGCTTTTGGACAGAGTAAAAAAGGCATTAATTTCGCCTCAATAGACGGAAAGCCAATATACCTTGTTTTCCTTTTAATCGGTCCAGCTAATGATGCTATGCTTCATCTGAAGATACTGGCTAAGCTTTGCCGATTTTTGCATAATTCTCTCTTTAAAGAGGCTCTATTGAATGCTAATAACAAGGAAGAAATTATTCAAGCCTTTGCAGAAGAAGAGAAAAGAGAAGGTTAAGAGTGTGAATGTTCATTCAAAATGGAAGATAATAAGAATCTTACTTACCACCAGTTATCTTATGCTAGGGTGGATTTTTTTTACTGTAAATCTGGCTCCTTTTTCTCTCTTCCTTGGCCTGATGCTTTCCTTTGCCGTCGCTTTCTTTACTTACGACCTATTTATTGAAAAAGAAGAGGCAGCACGCCGTAGTCTCCTTCCCAGAATATACTTACTAATTATTTATCCCCTGGTTTTATTGACAAAAGTCTATCTGGCG
>WJOQ01000403.1 GCA_009618505.1 Clostridia bacterium
CGCCAAAAAAGGGTAACTCCTGTAAATAACAATACAACAATTAAGGAAAAACTAGAGATAAGAGGAACCAAAAACAAGAAGAGGGAAGTGGTAAGAAAAGCAACGGTTATAACTTTTTTCGGATCCCATATATCAGAATATTTGCCCCCAATCATTTTACCTGCCATTCCTCCCGCTAAAAACAAAGTTAATACTCCTCCTGCATTCCCCACTGAAAAGTTGTGTACATTCTTGAGAAAAAGAGGAAGAAAAGAAATAGTTCCTCCACCAATAAAGCCAAAAAAACCTTGAGCTAGAAAGATTATCTTAAGCCGAGGGAGAAAATTGGACAAACTTTTTCTATTTAGGAGTTCTTTTTTATCAATTTCATCAACCCTATCTTCTCTCTTGCTCCTTATTCTGTTTTTTAAAGAGAATCTGTAGAAAAGATAAGCTATTACAAATATTGGGAGTGCCCATAATGTATAAACACTTCTCCATCCGAAGTAAGAACTTATCACTCCTGCAGTTATAGGACCTATGAGTACGCCAACACTTCCTCCTATTTCAAAAATACCAAATATTTTTCCTCTTGCCTTCAGATATCTACAAGCCATATAAGAATAAACTGGAGGGAGAAAAAGACCTATAGATACATAGAGAAAAATTAAAAAGAGCAAAGCAGTAAGAAAGGTAGATGTAAGAACCATAGTAGCAGAGAAAACACTTATTAACAGAAGTACAGAAAGAATCATCTTAATTTTATCTACTTTGTCTGCAACTATTCCAGCAAAAATACCGGAAGAGGCCCAGCATAAGCTTAAAATAGAAGTTAATATTCCCACCTTAGTATAAGAAAGACTGAATTCTGTCTGTATAAGAGGAAGTAATGATGCTAAACTAATCTTGAATACATGCAGTAAACCGTTTGAAAAAGTAATCAGGAAAAGAAATCTGTCTTTTTTAATCTCGTTAGTACTCTCCATATTAATATCGAGGTGATGGTATAAATTGGGGAAGTTCCGATACCCATTCATATTTAGTTCTGTATCCTTCTTTTTTAAATTGATCTGCATATTTTTTTATCTTTCTCTCATCCAGCTTCACCCCCACACCAGGTTGCAATGGGACTGGAAGGCAGCCATTTGTAAAATCCCATGGTTTAGTAATTACATCATCCTCGTAGTAAGGTAAAAGAGAATCAGCGGTGCCACCAAAATAAAGATTAGGAATCGTTGAAAGAAGGTGGAGAAAATAAGCTATATGTAGGCCAGTTCCACTTCCGCTATGCACAGTTACCGGGATCCCTGCTGCCTCTGCTATAGCAGCTGCCTTTTTTGCCATGTATATTCCCCCATTCCTTCGTGTATCTATACTTATTACATCTGCTGCTCCTCTTCGGACTATATCTATAATCTCCCATATACCTCCAATTCGGTTAGTTCCTTCACAAAGAGCAATAGGAACATTAGAATTAAGGATTTTACGCAATCTTGCTGTCCCTTCTAAATCAAAGAAGGGTAGAGGATTTTCAACCCACATAATATCATATTTTGCAATTTTATCGATAATTCTAAGAGCGGTTGCTAGAGACCAAGCTCCGTTAGGGTCAAGTATGATTTCTATTTTATCGCCAACAGCCTTTCTGACTTCTCTTACCACAGCAACGTCCATTTCCGCACTAAACCCTCCCTTTAATTTGAGCATTTTGAATCCCTTTTCTTTGACAAAGGCTACTGCATTTTTAACATAATCTTTCACGTCTGCTCCAGGTGAATAATAAATTTCTGCAACAAAATTAATCTCTTTCCTCACTGGCCCTCCTATGAGTTTGCATATTGGCTGTTTAGCAGCCTGCCCCATAATATCCCATAAGGCATATTCTAAAGGACAAAAAGCCCTGTAAATTATTTGTGCATTATCTAATCCACCATTTTTGTGGCTAACTAAATCGTTGAGCATAAGTTCGATGTCATGGACATCCTTTCCAATTACATACGGTTCTATGTATTGATTAAAGGCAGCCTCAGTTACTGGATTAGCAATCCCTTCACCTACCCCCGTTATTTCCTCGTCCGTAAAAACTTTAATCAACATAATAGTTATCCCTGAAACGCTACCATGCCCTGCAATCAGTTTCTTTTTTGTCCTGATTGTAAACTTTACCTTCTCTAATTTAGTAATTTTCATTACACCCTCCTAATGTTCTCTTCTGGAAGTATTGAATGTGGCCCAAAGAGCTACTTCTGTCCTCCCAGAAGAGATTCGACTAAAATCCAAATTCCCAGTAAATTTACTTCAGTTTTCCGCTCTTTTTTTATCTCCTACCTGCTTTCACTTCTATTTGACCTTTACACTAGATGCCGTTATGTAGAGATGATAGCAGTCACTGCTATCTCTATACTTACATCTGCGGGTAGACGGGGTACCTCAACACAAGTTCTAACTGGAGGATCTTGAAGAAAGTACTCTTTGTATACCTGATTCATCGCTTCAAAATTATCCAAGTCGTCAAGATAAACCACCGCTTTAACTACATCTGTCATAGAAGCTCCTGCTTCCTCCAATATAAATTTTATATTCTCGATAGCTTGCCTGGTTTGTGCCTGTATTCCACCTTCTACTATAGATCCCGTTTTCGGATCAATTCCTATCTCTCCAGCTACAAATACAAACTCTCCCATTCTTACTCCTTGAGAATAAGGTCCTAATGGAGCCGCGGCTTTTTTTGTAGTGATTATTTCTTTTTGCATAGTTTGTACCTCCCTTTTTTTCTTATTATTTATGTGACAGCAAATAACTTACTACAAGTCCTTAATAATTGCTTGTAAACACGCCCGGGACTTAATCGAAAGATTCTTCACAGGAAATCGTGCCGGTCCAACCCTTACGCCAATAATCTCTAAGGCTTCTTTGATCCCTGCAGGAAAAGTTCCAATTTTCAAAACATTATGAAGTTCCGTAATCTGCTTTTGTTTCTTTTGGGCTTCTCTGAAATTACCATTACGAAAATTTTCGTAAAGACCCACTACAAGACTTGGAACTATGTTCGCTATAGCAGAAACAGCACCCTTTGCTCCATGCATCAAACTGAACAATATTAGCGGATCGTGACCCGTTAAGATAGAAAAACTATTTGAAGTATTACGAATATATTCAGTAATTAAAGCTGGTTGCCCACTGGAATCTTTTATCCCCACAATATTATCAATTTGAGCAAGCCTCTCGATTATGGCTTCAGAAAACGAGACGTGTGTCCTATTAGGATTAGAATAGATGATTACTGGCAAGTTCGTGTTATCGCTTATGGCTTTATAATGATAGAAAAGTTCATCTTCATTAGGCAATATATAAAAAGGAGATATAACCATAACGGCGTCGACCCCTATCTTTTCAGCCCTTTGAGTTAATTCTATACTTTTTCTAGTTGTGACTGCTCCCGTTCCTCCCCACACGGGGATTTTATGATCTACTTCATTTACTACGCTTTCCATAAGTTTTATTTTTTCAGCATCCTCAAGAGCATAAAACTCACCAGTACTTCCCGGAGTAACTATACCATGTATTCCCGCTTCAATTAAACGTCTCACCAATTCACACAGAATACTTTTATTAATAATTTGTTTTTGTGTAAAGGGTGTAACAATCGGTACTACGATTCCAGAAGCTTCAAATCCTTTTAAAGTGAGCATCTTCGACCTTTCAATATCCTCAATAGATAATAAGCCATATCCCTACGACGGACATTATTACAGATAATATCATTTTAAAAGTTGCCTTCTCGCGAAAAAACAAAACGGAGAGAGGTGTAACCAAGACAAGAGATGCCGAATTTAAAATCACTGTTTTTGCTGCGCCAATGTGTTGAATTGCAAAGAGCCAAAGGAGATTACTACCCACACCCATAAGAACGCCACCAACTGCAATAATAGCTAAAGAAAAGGGATGATATTTAATAACCCGCAATACACCAACTCTAATAGATGGAAAGGCTAATAATAATAATCCACCTACAAATAGTCTGATGGCATTAATGGTAATCACATTCAGCTCTTTCAGTGGTTTCTTAAGAAGTACTGCTCCTAGGGCCCAACAGAAAGCAGCTATGATAGCTAATGGAATCCCCATTCCACGGCTCCCTAGCAAAAATTTAACTGGATTTGACAATAGTCTTTGAGAAGGATGAACTATCCAGTACATACCACATACTATTAAAAGCGCTCCCAACAACATTGGCCAAGTAAGTAATTCATCGAGAAAAATGACAGCTAAAACCATGGTAAATAAGGGATAGCTAACTGATGCAATAATTATGGACTTCGAAGCCTCTATCAAACCTATGCTTTTTAAATAGAGAGTGTCTCCAATAACAATCCCTGCAAGGGCAGATCCAAAAACATAGATTGAAGCGACCCAAGGAAGATGAGCAAAATCGCTTATTCTTTCAACAAAAAATAGCAAAACAGTTATAAATACGATAGCAAATAAAATACGCAAGAAATTAATTATCGCGGGCTCAATTTCTCTAGATTGGGATTTAAAGAGAAAACTAGCTGAAATACGACAGAATCCACTCGTTAGAGCACTAACTTCTCCAATAATTTGAATCTCCTGTTTTCATCGAATTTAGTTTCTTCTATCTCTATTTATATGGATCAGCTGCGTCTCGCAAACCGTCTCCAACAAAATTGAAGGTTAAAACAACGATGATGACAAATAACCCAGGGATTAGTAGCCAAGGATGAAAAGCAACGCTGCGTACATTCTGGGCTTCTTGCAAAAGAACTCCCCAACTTACCACAGGAGGACGAAGCCCTATGCCAAGAAAGCTTAAGGAAGTCTCTGCTAAGATCATATAGGGTACAGATATAGTAAGACTTACTATAAGGTAGCTCAAAAAGGAGGGCAGGAGATGCCCTGTTATTATTTTTTTATCGGTTGCTCCGGCAATTTTGGCTGCGATAATAAAATCTTCTTCTCTCAGTTGTAGTAATTTCCCTCTTATTACCCGAGCTAAGCCACACCAGCCCACAGCGGAAAGAATAATGGTAATCGCAAAGTAAACTTGAATTGCTGTCCATTCTTCAGGCAGCATCGCACTAAAGGCTAACCAGAGAGGGATTTTCGGTATAGACAACAAAAATTCTATAACTCTCTGGATGAACATATCGGCAGCTCCTCCGTAGTATCCTGAGATCCCTCCTAGTATAATTCCTAATATAAAACTAAGAGCCGTTCCCACTAAACCTATGGATAGAGATATCCGAGTGCCATAAAGAACGCGAGAAAATAAGTCCCTACCCAACGAATCTGTCCCAAATAAAAATAAATTTCCCTCCTTTACTCCGAAAAGATGAATGTCTGTCTTGAATAAGCCCCAGAGCCTATATTTATCCCCATGGATAAAAAAATAAATAGGATATTTTTCAGTCTTATCCTCTGTATATATTATTTCAAAAGTTGTTAGATTAACCTCTCTTTTTAACCCGTAAATAAAGGGACGAAAATGAAAACTGCCTTCCTCATCAAAAAAATTAATTTTCCGTGGTGGACAGTGCGTGCATTTTCTATTAGTCTTATATATATCTTGAGTGGCAAAAAACTCGCAGAATAAACCTAGAGTGTAAAAAATAATCAAAATGAAACCACATAAAATAGCCATCTTATGCTTTTTAAACTTTCTCCACATAAGCTGCCATTGCGAGGCTAAATAAAATTTTTCTTCTACACTAATTTCTTCTCTTTCACTTTTCACTTTTCAGCTCTCTCTTATGATAATTTTTCATAACGAACGCGAGGATCTACCAAGACTAAAAGAAGATCAGAAATGAAAGTCCCTATTACCGTTAAAATAGCCAAAAGTGCAAGAGTACTTCCAGCTAAGTATGGATCTTGAGCCATCAATGCATCAAAAAGAAGAGGTCCTGTAGTAGGCAAACTAAGTACAATAGCCGTAATAGTTTCCCCTGAGATAATGCCAGGAAGTATCCATCCTATGGTGCTGATTATAGGATTTACAGCCATCCTTACTGGATATTTAAATAAAAGGGTTCTTTCTTTAAGTCCTTTTGCTCGAGCGGTAATAACGTATTGCTTTCCAAGTTCATCCAGTAAACAGCCTCGCATAATACGAATAAGGCTAGCTGTCCCGGCAGTCCCAATAACTATTATGGGAATTGGAAAATGCTTTAGCATATCGATAAATTTAGCTACACTCCAGCTAGCTCTTAAATATTCAAGCGAGAAAAGACCACCTATACTCAAACCAAAATATCTGTAGAAAAGGACCATCAGGATCAATGCTAAAAGAAAATTAGGGGTGGCCAAGCCACCAAAACCTAATGTAGTGAAAATATAGTCACCAATAGAATATTGATGAGTAGCTGAATAGATACCTATCGGGATGGCCACACAGTATGTAAAGAGAAAAGTAGAAAGGGCAAGCATCACTGTAAATGGTAATCGCTCAGCCAATAACTCACTTACCGGCCTAAAAACGTATGAAAAAGATAGCCCCATGTCTCCATGAAGCATTTTCCATAACCAAACAAAATATTGAAAATATATGGGTTGATCTAAGCCATACTGCTTTCTCAGTGATATAATTTCAGCCGCACTATAGGACCTACCCAATTGGGCTTCTAATAGGACATAGTGAGTTACATAATCACCGGGGGGGAGTTGAACGACGATAAATGCGAGAATCGTAATTATTAACAAAACAATAGCCATGTATAAAACTCGGCGAAGGATATAATAGAGCATTTCTTTTTAAGATTAGAAACTCCTACCGGACGGGTAATCCGATAGGAGTTTCTATCTCTCCTAATTCTAATTCTTTAATTCTATCCTTAATTCTATCCTTTTTGGCTAGGGTATAGGGGAGACTTGAAGAAGTACGTTGATGGCTTCCAGGGTAAGGTCATATAGTAGTCCCAACCAAACAAAGCTTCTTCGGGAACGTTTCGCAAGTTATCTCTTATTATAACCGGCGCAGGAGTGAGACCTACTACACCAATTGTCCAAAGATTTTCTGCTTGAGAGCGTAAAATCTCTTTACCTAGGCGAGTCCTTTCTTCCTCATTCATGGTAGCATTAAATTGCCCCCACCGTTCTATATTCTTCTTCACCTCTTCAGCAGGTTCTTCTCCCTCTTTTCCTTTTGTTGCACACCACTTACCCCATAACGGAGCCCAGGCAATCGCGTATGTGTAACTTATAGGGACATACCACAAGGGATCGACATTGAAAAGAAACGCACTTCTATCACCTACCCACAGACCCATTTGAGCTTGATTTTCTGAATAACGCTGAATGACTATACCCCCGCCCACTAGTTTTAGACGTAGATCGACTCCGACTTCCTTCCAGTCTTCTTTAACAAGTTCGTTCAATTTCACTACGCCTGCCTCTTTCTGGCGAAATTCAAGTGTTACGGTCAACCTTTTGCCATCAGGACGCAAACGATACTCATGATTCTCATCCCATTCCATGCCCATTTCATTTAGAAGTTGATTTGCTTTTTCTAGGTCATATTGTGCATAGGCTTCAGCAAATTCCTTCTCAAAATATCTAGATTGAGGAACAACCGTCATCTGTCGGGGCACCCCAAATCCATAATAAACAAGCTCGTTAATCTTCTCCCGATCGATAGCCAGTGAGACAGCTCGTCTAAACCTCACATCGCGAAAAATCTTCCGAAGAACTAAATCTTTCTCGTAGGTTTGATTGAGTTGCAAGACAACACCTGACCCGTAAGGTTTTTTCCAGATAAAAACCCTGTAATTACCTTTTTCTGCACTTTCTTTATACAGACGTATGTTCGCCATACTTGTGTACATACCAGCTAAATCAGCCTCTCCTGTCATTATCTTTGCATTATAAACCTCTCGATCTGCTACAGATACAGCAACTACCCTATCTATGTAGGGAAGCTGATTACCAGCAGGGTCCACTTTCCAGTAGTAAGGATTCCTATCTACCTCTACATAGCTACTAGTGATCTTTACGAGTTTAAAGGCGTTAAGTTGAGGAGCCTGTGGCTCTGCTCTACAACCTGTGGCGGAGGCAAGATGCTTCCTCTTCATAAAGAGCTGCCACCAAGAGTCAAAACCTTTTTCTTTTGCAATTTCATTTGCCTTTGGATTATACTTTATGTGATATTCCATTAAGTAATGTTTAGGTAGGTAGAATGCTACTATACCACCTGTGCGGTGAGCAAGAGCGTAGATAATCATTGGATTCGGTTCGGTAAAGCGGAGCTGAATTGTGTGATCATTTATTTTTTCCAGTTTCATAAGCTCTCCACCTGGGCACCATATATCTGGTATTGCGGTAGTGAGATCTTTATTCTGAAGAACATCTTCATACCAGAAAACAAAATCATCAGCAGTGAAAGGAGCACCATCACTCCACCTCATCCCTTTTCGTAGATATATGGTTAAAACCTTTCCATCTTTTGAGAACTCATAACCTTTAGCGATACTGGGAGTTATTTCGTCCTTGGTAGTTATAGTGAATATCCTATCCATATTTACCAAAATTTGTTCAAACTGTTGTTCCCCTGGATCAATCTGGTAGAGTGTTCCGCCGTACTCTCCAATTTCTTCTATTGGCTCAACCACTAGGGGTTCCTCAGGGAGCCTTTCCTCAACGGGAGGAAGTTCTCCTGCGGCTACTTTCACTCGCAGCATCGGCGCTTCATTATACTTTACTGCCCATGCTGAAGTTACTCCCAACAGACATATTACCACACTTAGCAAAATCGTTTGTGCTTTTCGTATCACTTTTCATCTCCTTAATTGAATTTGATCTAGGGCCTTACGTTCTTTGAGTAATGCTCATCACCTCCTTGTTTGATTTTTGACCCTAAATACGAATAGTTTATGCTTTTTCAAAAATCTTAAAAAAGAAATTTAAATATATTTAAAAAACTATCTATTAGAAAGTAGTTTCTAACTTTTGAGTCATCCCTGTTCGTGCAGCGACAATAGCCTTCTCCACGATTTCAATGCAGTGTCGAGCATGCTCACCACTCAGAATCGGCTTCTTATCCTCAATGATGCAGTCAATCGCATGCACCAATCCCGCTACTGCCGGGGAAGGATCGGGCTGCAGAGGGGGTATCGGGTCTACTTTCATCCAGCCGCGAATACCCCGTTCTGGTTCATCTCGATATAGCTCGAGAACAAAATCATTGTCCTTTGGGCCACCTCCACTCAAGTGGCAAATTGCCCCCGTATGACCATAGATTTCCATTACCGGACGACGTATAGCTCTTTGGTTAGCATAGACCATATCAAGGAAAGCAAAGATCGAGTCTCCAAAATCCAACGTGAGGAGGGTGATATCATCCTCCTCTACCTTTATATGTTTACCTTTGTAAGGTCCACCACGGACCACAATTTCAGGCTGGTTGAGCCCTGACATTGCGGTCACGCGCTGGGCAGGTCCCAAGAGTGCAGTGAGAGCGTGAAGGCGTTCAATCCCCGGATCCCGCGGGCCCGCACCTTTTTTGTACTTCCAGCTCGGCTCCGTTGGCCAGTTATCATTAATTGCTGAGCTCACAACGGTACAAGTTGCCCTAATCCAAGCTACTTTTCCAATGGCGCCACTGTCAAGCAACTTGCGTATGGTACGATTGACAGGTGTGATTGGGTCTGCAGCCTCTGCAACCAATTTAAGGTTCCTCTTAGCCGCCTCATTAATCAGCGTAGTCGCTTCTTCTGTCGTCACTGTCATCGGCTTTTGGGTGTATACATGTTTTCCATTCTTAAGTGCCTTCAGATTAATCGGAAAGTGGCTCTGGATATTGGTAAGGGTTACAAGGAGGTCAAAATCTCCTTTCATTAGCAGATCATCCAACTTTTTATAGTACGGGATACCAAATTCTTCAGCCCGATGCTTAGCCCGTACTTCTACCTCATCACAAACAGCCGTTAAGCGTCCTTTAGGTATTGCTCCTAAATTGTTAAAATATCTGTTTCCAGAAACTGACCCGCAACCAATTATCGCATATTTAGTTCTATTCATGTTATCGGTCTCCCTTTGGATAATATTTGGTGAATATTTGTTCTATATAATCCTTAGCCATCTGTACCCGTCGATCAATAACCTCCATGGGTTCATACCGTCCGTTTGATAAGTAATTTGGGCATGCCTCATAGCTCACATAACCACTGTAACCTACCTCGGACATTGCCTGAACCCAAGCGTCATAGTTCCAGTCCATAGTTTGCATGGGACCGCTTATGCGACCCAAAGGTATACGGACTACCGTTCCATCCTGCTCGCGCTTGAAACCACCTCCAAAGTGACTATATACCCATCTATCACTAAGGCAACGCCCCGCCTCCAGTATCCAGTCAGTTTGCTGCCAAGCTCCTTCTCCTGAAATATTAAAGGAAATTTTAAGATTCGGTGAACCCACTTCCTCAACCATAGCCAAACAGTCCGTGTGGTTTCGTACTATTGGTGGGTGATTTTGAAGAGCAAGAATTACACTCTGTTCTTCGGCCTCCTTTACCACGATACGGAAAGCCTCCAGGCAATGCTGCCATCTTTCTGTAATTGTTATCTGAGGAAACGCCATCTCATAACCTGGCCTTGCTATTTCATGGGTACCCAAACCATCCCTCCTGCTAGTTCCTTGCCAGGCCATGAAGACACACAGTACGGGAGCCCCCAAATCTCGACAAAGACGAATCATATCTATCACCATTTGGATGTTTGCATCCCGATGCTCAATTACCGGACTAGAGAAGTCATTATTGGCTGCCAGTGCTGAGAGTTCAATACTTTCTTTTGCTAAATAGTCAACAATTTCTTTTCGATCCTTTTCCTTAAGTAGGTAAGGAATAGCATGCGGTGTTCTGCAATCTAATTCAATACCCTCAAATCCAAAACCTTTAGCTCTCGAAATGACCTCTTTAATACTCAATGCAGGTCCATCATACGACATTCCTGCATACGAATAACTGTACAACGCAACTTTTGGTCTTTTCAATTGTTGAGTAAGAGACATTTGGATCCTCCTTGTGGATTTTCTTTGATCCCTCTAAAGTTATCAGTCAACCCCTGGATAATATTTGGTAAATATTTGTTCTATATAATCCTTAGCCATCTGTACCCGTCGATCGATAGTTTCGATAGGTACGTACCGTCCGTTTGATAAGTAGGTGGGTGAGCACGCTTCATAGCTCACATAACCACTGTAACCTACCTCGGACATTGCCTGAACCCAAGCGTCTACATTGTTTGCATAGGATCGGTTGTGCGACCAAGGGGTGTGCGAATTACCGTTCCATCCTGTTCCCTTTTGAAATCGCCACCAAAGTGACTATGTACCCAAAGTTTACCGATGCGCCGTGCTGCATTTAGTATCCAGTTAGTTTGTTGCCATGCCCGCTCTCCCGAGACGTCAAAACAGATCTTAAAGTTCGGTGAACCCACTTCCTCAACCATAGCCAGACAATCCATGCTATTTCGTACTATCGGTGGATGGTTTTGGAGGGCAAGAATTACATTCTGTTCCTCGGCCTCCTTTGCCACGATGCGGAAACACTCTAGGCAATACTGCCAGCGCTCCGTGGTCGTTATCTGGGGAAACGCCATCTCATAACCTGGTCTTGCTATTTCGTAAGTTCCTAAGCCATCCCTCCAACTGCTCCCTCTCCAAGCAGTACAGATACGCAGTATCGGCGCACCAAGATCTCGACAGAGCTCGATCATATCGACAACCATTTGGATGTTTGCGTCCCG